>JAOTXR010000352.1 GCA_029862285.1 Gammaproteobacteria bacterium | reverse complement strand
TATGACCCAATCGACCCCAGGGGCCGATCCGGGACGTCCGGGCTGCTGCTACGACTGGGTAACACGGCTAAACTAAAGCTCGCCGATTGTTTTGCGCCAGGAGACCTGTGTGAACTGCCCGAAATGCCAATCTGATATGGAAACTGTGTCCTACACCGGTGTGCCGGTCGACCGCTGCACCAGTTGTCACGGGCTATGGTTTCACCCCGAACAATTCAAGAAATTAAAAAGAGACGACTGGCTTGCTGCGCATATTGACGCAGGCGAGTCGGCGCCAGACACACTGAACAAGATGGCAGAAGTACACTGCCCCGATTGCGGTGCGCGAATGAAACACCTGACCGACGAAAATCAGCCACACATACTTTACGAACAATGCCCGCAAGGCTGTGGTGTTTTCTTTGACGCCGGTGAATTCAAAGACCTGGCCAAAGAGACTTTTTGGGACAAATTCAAGTCCCGCAAGATCCTCGACAAATAGGCACACCGCAGAAAACCGGGGTCAGACCACGGTTTTTCCCTCGCCTTGTTTCCTTGACCGTCAGAAAACCGAGGTCTGTCCCTTCCAGACTTAACTCAGACAACCCGAAGAAGCATTCGGATTGGGAGCCGGTCCCGGCGCAGCCAGGAAGAAGTCCTTCATGACAGCGACGTCGAGGAAGCCAATGAAATCGTCGTCGTCAAAATCGGCGTCCGGGTTCCAGTTTGGTGAAGCTGGATTGGTCAGAAAAGCGGTCTTGAGCGCTCCCACGTCGAAGAAGTCCACCAGACAGTTGTTGGTAGCCGGGTCACCGTCAGTACCGACGATATCCGGATCACAGGAATTACCGATGCCATCGTCATTGCTATCATGCTGAAGGACGTTCATGACTTCGGTGCAATTATCAAAAGCATCCACGACGCCGTCAGCATCCGCGTCGAGCGCTGATACTTGCGTGACTTCTACCGTAAAACTACCGGTATTATTGTTCCAACCCGAGCCGTCCGACGTGCCAAGGAACAGACGGCTCGCGCCATCCGGTACCTGGAACACCTGGATCACGCCGTCGGTCTCACCGAGAGCCGAATCGGAAGTCAGCCCATCGCCGATGAAGAAGATCTGACCTGTCCTGGGAAGTATTGAAGCGAAGCCCAGTCCATCTACGTAGCTGATACGGGCCGGTGTGGCCGATCCGGTTGGATCGACGCCTCCCAGGAATACGCCCATCAGCGCATTGAGCCTCACCCAATTCGGTGCAGAAATACCGTCACCAAAATTTGTCATATGAAGGGTGACAGCACCGTCGGGGTTATTCCCACCGGTGGAACCGCCATTGTGTGAGACAGCACCCTCGGCCGAGAACGTCAGAGCCGTACCCGGTGTTACCGTAACCCCACTGATCTCAGGCGTAACCTCAACCGGGGAATGGGTCGGCGCGATATCGTTGCAACATTCGTAGCCGTCGGCGCGGCCAGCCAGATTCGGGTTGCAGAAACCGTCAACCGGAACCGCCATCACGGCACCGGCCGCGAGGCTGCCTAGCAGCAGCAGTGCAAGACTGTAATATTTGGAGCACATAACACACCTCCGAAGCTCAAGGGCCGGCTAACGCCGCAGCGACTGAGTTAACGCGCTGAAGCATTGGCAGCACGCCGATTAGTGCCGAGGGTTCTCGTCCAGTCGCCATACCCACAGTGCCTTTGGGAAAGGCCGGGTGCCGTATGAGCATCTCCACCTCCTCGACTGAGAGCCTCAACGCTCTATCTAAATACCTAACAGCGTATCGGTTGTTTGGCTATTCGGAGATACACATAGTGAGTCGCGATTGCGATTTTGCCGAGATTTCTGGTGCCCCGACCAGGATTCGAACCTGGGACCTTCCGCTTAGGAGGCGGACGCTCTATCCAACTGAGCTACCGGGGCAATCTGTTGACGAGAGAGTTTAACAGATGCATTTGAAGCTTTCGGGCAAGACGACTCCGGCGCCGTATCGACAATTCCTGTTGTCGAACTCACTCCGATTGCATGTGACGTCAGTTCATGGAGACGGATGCGAGAAACGGTCCGCCTGAGATTACCCGCGTGACCCAAAAAAATGGGTAACGCGTAGAAATGACGCCGTGTTAGCACGATAACCAAGATAGTCAAATATCCGACCCCGTTTCCTCTTTCCTCGCAGCTTACTTCGGCAGGGCCTCCGAGTAACTTCGCGCGGGATCGCCCGTTGCGGTAACACTGCGACACCAACCCGGAACAAATAGTCAAATAAGTCGGTGCCCGGCACCCGGTTCCCCGGTTCCCGACGGCTCCATCCCCAAAATCGGGCGGCGATAGCGAGAGCGGCCCGGTTCGTTGCGTCTTCCAGCAGAGCGGAGTCCCTTGCCTCAATTTCATTGCGCAGCGGAGTACCCGCCAATAGTCAAATAAGTCAGTGCCCGGCACCGGTCCCCGCAAGGGCGATGACTACCCAAATTGGTCATGCGCGGTCAGATCCGCAGCATAGTAAGCAGACCATGGAAACCGAACCGTGCTTCCCACGATCTGCTGTCGCGGGAAAACGCGGTTCGTCCTGGGAAAAAGCCCCATTTACTGGTCCCCGGATATCTCCACCGATCAGGATATAGGTTCGAAACGAGCCTGGAAGAACCGCAAATACTCCGGCTCGTAAACCATTTTCAATCCGCGAATTTCGTCGCGCCGTTGATAAACATCGATGACGGTTTCCGTGACGACATCCATATGGGCCTGCGTGTAAACGCGGCGCGGGATAGTGAGCCGCACCAGTTCCAGTTGCGGACGACGGTTCTTGCCAGTCTCGGGATCGCGACCGGCCGATACGTTGCCTCGTTCCATCGAGCGTATGCCCGACTCGATGAACAGCTCCGCGGCCAGTGCCTGTGCCGGATACTGGTCCTGATCCACATGCGGCAGAAACCGCTTGGCATCGATACAGACCGCATGCGATCCGATCGGCTGGACGATCGGGATACCG
>JAOTXR010000030.1 GCA_029862285.1 Gammaproteobacteria bacterium | reverse complement strand
CAAAACGGTTTTTCATGCAGTTAAATACATCACGGTTTGTGCATATTTCCATTATGCAAAATTTTGACCGTTATGCCGGGCATCTGACATCCGGCGTCGACCCAACTTCTACTAGGTGATGCGGTTGCGGATGAGGTCGTCGACAACCGACGGGTCTGCGAGTGTCGAAGTGTCGCCCAGCTCGCCGTAATCGTCTGCAGCAATCTTGCGCAGGATGCGTCGCATGATTTTTCCGGAACGGGTTTTGGGCAAGCCGGGTGCGAACTGGATCACGTCGGGTTTCGCGATCGGGCCGATTTCCTTGCGTACCCATTGGCGCAATTCGCCGGCCAGCTCATCGCTCATCTCGGTGCCCTGTTGCACGGTGACATAGGCGTAGATTCCCTGGCCCTTGATGTCGTGCGGGTAGCCGACCACGGCGGCCTCGGCCACGGTAGGGTGGGCGACCAGCGCCGACTCGAGTTCCGCGGTTCCCATGCGATGACCGGAGACATTGAGCACGTCATCGACCCGCCCGGTGATCCAGTAGTAGCCGTCTTCGTCGCGGCTCGCGCCGTCGCCGGCAAAGTATCGGCCCGGCATTTCAGTGAAATAAGTCTCGACAAAACGCTTATGGTCACCATAGAGGGTCCGCATCTGCCCCGGCCAGCTGTCGAGTATCGCCAGCACACCTTCGGCAGCACCACTGAGTTCGTTACCTTCGTTATCGATAATGGCCGGCCGGATACCGAAAAAAGGTGTGGTGGCCGAGCCGGGTTTCAGGTCGGTCGCGCCCGGTAGCGGCGTTATGAGTATTCCGCCGGTCTCGGTCTGCCACCAGGTATCGACGATGGGGCAGGCCTGGTTGCCGATTACCCGGTAATACCATTCCCAGGCCTCGGGATTTATCGGTTCACCGACACTGCCCAACAGCTTGAGACTGTCGCGATGGGTGTCGCCCATGACGTCGTCGCCGAGTTGCATCAACGCGCGTATCGCGGTTGGTGCGGTATAGAGTTGATTGACGCTGTGCTTGTCCACCACTCTGCCGAAACGCGACGCGTCAGGGTAATTTGGTACGCCTTCGAACATCAGGGTAATTGCGCCGTTGGCCAGCGGGCCGTAAACAATGTAGCTGTGTCCGGTGACCCAGCCGACATCGGCGGTGCACCAGTAAACATCGCCATCCTGGTAATCGAAAACATATTCATGCGTCATGGACGCATAGACCATGTAGCCACCGGTCGTATGTAAGACGCCCTTGGGCTGTCCGGTCGAACCAGACGTGTAGAGAATAAACAGCGGGTCTTCGGCGCTCATTTCTTCCGCCGGGCAATCGGTCGATGCCGATTGGACAATTTCGTGATACCAGTAATCACGCCCGTCCTGCCAGCCAGTCGAATTACCGGTACGATTCACGACGATGACTTTTTCGACCGTGGTAACACCCGGCCGCGAAATCGCCTCGTCGACGTTTTTCTTTAGTGGAATTTTCTTTCCGCCACGAATGCCTTCGTCTGCCGTTATGACCAGCTTCGATTCGCAATCTTCGATACGTCCGGCGAGTGCGTCCGGCGAGAAACCGCCGAATACAACTGAATGTGGCGCGCCGATGCGGGCGCAGGCCAGCATGGCGATCGCCGCTTCCGGAATCATCGGCATATAGATAGTAACCGTATCGCCCTTGGCAATGCCGAGATCTTTCATCGCGTTGGCCAAACGGCACACGCGTTCATGCAATTGACGATAACTGATCGTCTCGTCATCGGCAGGGTCATCGCCTTCCCAAATGATCGCCGTCTGATCGCCGCGTTTTTCCAGGTGGCGGTCGACGCAATTCACGCATGCATTCAGCGTTCCATCGTAGTACCACTTGATGGAAACATTGTCCGGATCGAAAGAGACGGACTTGATCCTGGTATACGGCTTCATCCAGTCGATGCGTTTACCGTGTTCGGCCCAGAATGTTTCCGGGTCGTCGATGGATTGCCGGTACATCGCCTGGTAGCCGTCCCTATCGATGTGGGCACTAGCCGCGAACGCCTGCTCGACCGGATAGACCTTTTTTGCCGTCATTCTTTGTTGTCCCTGGTGTAAGTCAGATGCACATAGTATAGCTTCGAGTCAGACACCCGCGCATCGTGGTGCATGCGTCTGGCAACCCGCCTGTCAGGGCCCGGCCGCAACTCGTTCCAGCTGCTGCGGTACAAAATGCTCCATCACGGCTTTTTCCAGCAAGTCCGGCGGCAGTAAACCCTGGGCCAGGATGAAATCATGGAAGGCACGCTGGTCGAACCTGTCTTTGAGGGCCAGTTCGGTGCGTGTACGCAAGGATTGCATATTCATGTAACCGTAGTAGTAAGCCGTCGCTTGGCCAGGTATCCGGTAGGTGTAGCGTTCAATCTCGTTTTGTGCCCAGCTCTCGCCCAAAACGACATCTTCGACCAGTAGTCGCTTGGCTTCTTCGGGCGTGATGCGTCCCAGATTGAGCATCGGGTCGAGGAACATGCGTGCCGCCCGCGCCAGCCGGTATTGCAGCGAGATCAGCTGGCCTTCCAGCGGCATGTAGGGTTTCGCAATCGCCTCGGCGTACAGTCCCCAACCTTCTACATTCGCGCTATTGAACGCAAAGATCGCCCGTGCGACGGATACCCCGGTTTCCAGCATGCTTGAAAACTGCATCTCGTGACCCGGTCGTGCCTCATGCGCGGTCAGCGTCCAGGTACCCGCCTCGTAGGTGTCATCGCTGCCGATCCAGTTGCCGTCCTCATCTGTCTGCAGTTTTGGCAAAACAAATTCCGGGTATTCGCCGGTGTTGCCGATCAGCCGCGGGATATCCAGGTGTGCTGCCGGCTGTGCGGCAGTTTCTGCGGCCGTTGCGATGCGGATACCCGCATCACGTTCCGGCAGCGTAACCAGGTCATTTTCCCGAATGAAGTCCTCGATGTCTTTTAGTCGGGCGTAGTAATACTCCAGCAATTCGTTACCGGGGATTCGTTCTTCTTTTAACCGTGCAATTACGTCGCGATAGTCAGTACTTTCATAGTCTTTGCGGGCCGCGACCAGTGGTGCGAGAGCCTCCATTTCATTGCGGATATTCATGTAGCCTTGCGTGGCCATGCGAATGAGGTTCTCCGGCTTTTCGTATACGCCCCAGTTGCGCAGCGCATCTTCGTACAGCGCCGGCGGCTGCCGAAAGTCCTCACGTGCGCGGGGCAGCAGTTCACTCGCCAGCCATTGGTTATAAGCACGCAGTTGCCCGGCGACGGTTTCATAGGGTTCTTCCCAGCCATCGAGGCGGGAGTTGGCGAGCAGCTCCTGCATGCCATCGATAAAGGTGTCCGCCCGGGCCAGATCCTGTTCGACTTCCCCTTTATAAGGCCCGATCAGACCGTCGACCCCGAAGCGTTCTTTGGTGCGGTCCATTGCGAGTTCGGTGATGGGCTGGTAACCACGCTCTATGCCGGCATATTTACGCAATCGCACAATAGCAGCCGGATAACGATCGGTCGGGATTTGTGGGTCGATCAGCGCCCGCAGGCCCCGAAAAATATTCTGGGTCATGTTGAAGTACGGCAACAGCTTGTCATGCTGCAACTGAGTAGTGCGCAAGTTGTCTTCGATTGCCTTGACCAGAATTTCGAGGTCCTGGGCGACGCGTGAGTCCTCTTCGTTGCTGAGGCGCTTGACCAACTTGCGCATCACGTCGCGCGATGCTTTCTGTGTGCGCTCATGGAGTTTTGGGCGCAGATCAAATATCTCTTCGTCCAGGCCATCGACCCCAAGCGCCGCCGCGCCCTCCGGACCGAACTTTGCCAGCACGTCGAGCAACAACTGCGCGTTCTCGTTACTGCGTTCGGTCCAGTCGTTGTCCGCGCAGGCGATGGGGCTGAGAATAAGCACTGCCAGAAACAGCGCGAAGAGATCTTTCATTTCTTTTGTCCAGGTATGCGGAGATGGATTGCGGTCGTCCAGTATATAGACGCCCTGGAAAACAGTAAGCTTGCGTGGGATACGAGGGTGTAATCGGCTGATTGCGAGCACCCGTTTGACCGGGGCGGCCACGGAGCCTATGCTGGGCAACTGTTATATAAAAAAAGCATGGTAAGACAAAGCCTTATGTCTTTTTAACCGGCCCATCGCATCATGACACGAAGAAACACGGTCATCGCATTGCTGTTCGCGCTCGCCGCCGCCCAGGCGCTGGCGGGCAAAGAACTTGTCGACAGCCGCGCGACAGTAGTGGGTCAATCGCAATCCGTGAAGATCGAACCGGATCTGGCCCAATCCCGGCGCAGTGCCGGCGGCTGGACCTGGTCGCAGACAGTGCGGCTACCCGGCGCCTCATTTCTGAAAATTCACCTGGTCAATGTCAATCTGCGAGCCAAAGATCGACTGTTAGTCCGCACCCCGGAGGGCCGGGTAATCGAGACCATTGCCGGTCGCGGCCCCAGGAATATGGGTACATTTTGGGCGTTGTCAGTACCAGGCGACGGCGCGGTTCTGGAGTTTGTGTTTCAGGAAAGCTACCGGCGTCTGCCGTTTACCGTTGACAAGGTTATTGCCGGGAACGCCGCGATGCTGGCTGCCAGTGGCATGAGCGAACGTAGCCTGTGTGGTGCACCCGATTTTGAGGACGCAATTTGTTACCAGGATGATGCCGCGAAGTGGAGCAACGTCCAGGCATCGGTTGGCGTAATGAGTGTCGGCCAGGATGCCGACGTAGCAATGTATTGTTCGGGTTCCAATATATCGCCACGCAACTACATACTGACAAACAATCACTGCGTAGCCAGCCAGGCGCAGTGCGACAATACAGAGTACGTCTTTCACCACTATCGAACCGGCTGTAATGATGGTTCGGCGCCAATACAGGATTGGGTGAGCTTTCGTTGCGATCAAGTGCTCGAATCAGAGCCGTTGCTTGACTGCGATGCGGGCCCCGGGCAATTCGATTTCAGCCTGACTTCGGTTATTGGCGAACCAGCCACGACATTTGGATACGTCCAGCCCGATACCACACCGCTGAGCGATGGCGAGACGCTGTACATCGTGCAGCATCCGTCAGGCCGGCCACACGAAATCACCCACGGGAGTGACTCAGAGGTAGATGGGACCGTCCTGCGTTACTGGAACACGCTGGATACCGAAAGTGGCAGCTCCGGATCGCCGATATTCAGAGAATCCGATGATGCGCTGGTTGGTCTGCATCACTGCGGCGGCTGTTCGAATCCGGCCGAGCGCAATCGTGGAATGTTGATGACCGATTTGCACCCGCTTATCGAATCCTATCTATGCACCGAGACCGATAATCTGGTGCCGGCTCAGCCGGGGCCCCTGGTGGAGCTGGTCGGCAATACCAACGGTGTGCCCGAACCCGGCGAGACCTGGTCATTTGTGCCAAGGGTGCTAAATGTAAGCTGCAGCGGTTCGATTACAAATGCCGCAGGAACGATTACGCTGTTATCCGAAAACGAAGCGAACATCACGCTGCTCGATACGATCGCCAGTTTCGGCACCGTTGTGGCAAACGAAACCACAGAGGCGGCCGGGAGTATCCGGTTCGAAATCGACGCCAGCGCACAGTGTGGCGACCTGATCGCCATCGGGATGGATCCACTACTAACTGATCAGGGTCAGTTTGCCGGCGCCGCGCAGATCATTTCAAACCTGGGTGTGGAAAATTTCGAAACGGTGGCGTTTGCAGACTTCAGTATTGGTATTCCGCCCGAATGGACAGTAAACGATCTGGGCACCGGGGCCGGGGTGGCCCAGACCTGGTCCGCTGATAACCCGGGCAACCGGCCGTTGCCATTGACGGCGCCGTTTCTGATCGCTGACTCGGATCTACACGACGGCCTGATGGATGAAGAGCTGCTCATGCCTGCCGTCGACGCCTCGGGTTATCAACGTGTCGTGCTGCAGTTCACCCATGACTTCAACTGGTACGAACTGGGTGCCAACGAGCAGGCCGATATCGACGTGCGTTCGGCGGCAACCCTGGGCGGATGGCTAAATGTCGCCAACTTCTCCGGGGCGGACGCCAGTGGCAGTGTCAGCCTGGATATTAGCCAGTGGGCCGCAGCCGATCTGGAAGTCAAGTTTCGCTACTATGGCGCCTTCCTGGATTGGTGGTGGGCGATAGACGATGTCGCTCTGCTGGGCAGTACCGGTTTCCAGTGTTCAGTGCCGGACGATGCCGATACCGACGGCCTGCCGGACGGGCAGGATAATTGTGTGGCCGCGAGCAATCCGGCTCAGATCGACACCGATGGCGACGGCATCGGCAATGCATGCGATGCGGATATCGACCCGTCGAATAACTGCCTGGTCGACTTTAACGACGTTTCTGTATTACGCACCGCATTTCTGACCCGGCCCGGCACGGCGTCCTGGAATGCCGATGCCGATTTCGACAACAGTGATTATGTCGACTTCCTCGACCTGGTAATGATGCGAGATCAGTTCCTGGGCGCACCGGGGCCCAGTGGTATACCCAACGATTGCGAGCTTCCCTGAATCCGGATAGACTGCCGTTGCTTTTTAACCGAAAGACCCGGCCCGAGCGCCGGGTTTTTCTTTGTTTGGGTGCAACCATTTATGAGCCTGGCACATCTAAGTGTTAAGGCAACCGGGAAATATCGATGAACGATTTACAGCGTATCAGTCTCTCTTTGATCGAACAGAACAAAAACGGCGACCGACGTCGCAGGAAAATCTCGCGGCAGGAGACGAGTAAAGATCAGCCGGAATCGGCTGCCCAGCGTCCGGCCACCAAGAAGTCCCAGGACTTGGTGTAGTAGCGGCCCGCGCCCTGTGGCGCTTACCTCAGGAAACTGAATCGTTCCGCGAGTGTCTTATCGAGCCCGAGTGTCTTGCCGGCCGGGACCAGGGCAAGTACCAGGAATATGGCAACCCAGATCGCGTCGTGATTTTGGCCGTTGAAAATGCTCTGGCCCTTGGCAAACCAGAAGTTGGCAAGCATAAAGGCACCTGCAAAGGCGGCGTAGCGGGTCGCTAACCCCAGCACCAGTGCGATACCGACCAGGAGTTCACCCCAGGCGACAAGACCGGAGAACAATCCGGCGTTAGGGACAAATACCGAATCGATGAGCGGCTGGTAGAAACCAAAACTGTTTTCTTTGACCATGCCCAGAAACCCGGTCACATTAAACGGATTTTCGCCCGTCAATTTGTTGAAACCGTGATACAGGAAAAAAACGCCGGTATAGATGCGCAGTGCTTCAATGGGCCATCTGCGGATATTGTATCCGTTGCCATTCATCTCATGTTCCCCTGACGAAGGATCAGCTGCGGATTCTACCGTAACTTGCCGTCATGCGCGTGGCGGTTAAAATACTGCAATGGAAGGATTTACCCCGTTCGCCGGGCTCTCAGGCGGTGTACTGATCGGGCTGGCTGCTGTTATGTTGCTGGCCCTTACGGGCAGAATTGCCGGAGTCAGCGGTATTCTCTCAAACGCCATCCATGCTGGTAGCGGGTCAGCAGAGCGATGGCTGTTTCTGGCAGGTCTGGTTGCCGGAGCCTTATTGCACCAGTGGCTGACTGGCGTGCAACTGCCAGTGCGCACACTGGACTGGCCGTATCTTGTAGGCGGTGGTCTGTTGGTTGGATTTGGTACCCGGCTGGGTGGTGGCTGTACCAGCGGTCACGGCGTATGCGGTATTGCGAGATTTTCGCCGCGTTCGATTGTCGCCACCGTCACCTTTATGACATGCGGGATCGTCACAGTATTTATTACTCGTCATTTGCTGGGTTGGCCGACGTGAAAAAAATCGCACCGGGTCTGGCCTGGTTGGCCAGTGGGGTGGTCTTTGGCGCAGGCCTGTCGTTGTCGGGAATGATCAGCCCCCGCAAAGTGCTCGCATTTCTGGATGTCGCAGGACGCTGGGATCCCACCTTGTTGCTGGTCATGGCGGCTGCCGTGCTGACACCGATGATTGCTTTTCGTTTTGTCCTGCGACGCGATAATCCACTGTTGGCCAGCAAATTTCATCTACCGACACGCCGCGATCTGGATATATCGCTTGTTGGCGGCGCGGCGCTGTTTGGAGTCGGTTGGGGTGTGGCGGGTTACTGTCCCGGTCCCGCGATTGCTGCCTTTTCGGTGGACCTGCGCGAACCGGCAATATTCGGGCTGGCGATGGTGGTCGGTATGTTTATTGGGGACAGGCCAGGTTAAGACCACGTCAAAACATGGTCTGTCTCCTAGTCGATAATCTGTCTCCCGGGGATGCCGCGTTCAACGAGCAATACCGGAATATCGTCGTCGATACGATAAATCAGCGCTTTGTTGTCGGTGACCAGCGCGGCCTCTATTGGTCTGTCGATTTTCTCGCCATCGACATAGGTTGCCTGCCCGGACTCGATCAACGCATTCAGTACGGCCAGCCGGCTTGCCGGCAGAGATCTGAGCGGGCGGTGACTCGCCGGACAGGCCAGTATGTCGATAATCTTACGGTCGATCATTCGTAAAAGTCTGATAGGGGACAGACCATGTTTTTCCCGGCCGGAAAAAAGTGGTCTGTCCCCTATTAGTAATCATCTTTTCTTGAGTTTGCGATAACCGAACAGCAGCAACAACGCGCCACCGATCGCAATCAGCAGGCTACGGATATCGAATCCCGTTACCGTACCGAAACCAACTAACGATGCGAGAAACCCACCAACGAAAGCGCCGGCAATACCAATCAGTATCGTGACGAAGATGCCACCCGGATCGTCGCCGGGCATGATGAACTTGGCCAGAGCGCCCACGATGAGCCCCATGAGTATCCACGTAATAATTCCCATTCTCTTAGTCCCCTTTGAGTTTAAAAGCTACTTGATTTCCAGCAGCTCAACTTCGAAAATCAACGCCGCACCCGGCTGGATGCGAGGTGGTGAGCCGCGATCGCCATAGGCGATATCTGATGGGCACACGAGGCGCGCCTTGCCGCCGACCTTTATTTTTTGTACGCCTTCGGTCCAGCAGGAGATAACCCGGGTCAACGGAAAAGTCGCCGGTGTCCCGCGGTCGACGGAGCTGTCAAATACAGTACCGTCTCGTAACGTGCCGTGATAGTGCACCGTGACCGTGTCCGAGGCCGTCGGATTGGGGCCATCGCCCGCCACCAGTTCAAACATGATCAGGCCTGAATCAAATTTCTGTGCGCCGGCTTCTGCCGCGGTGTTTTCGACAAATTTCGCCGAGGCCTGTTTTTCTTTGCCGGCAGCGGCCTCGGTACGACTGCGTCCGAGTTCTGCCAGCTTGGGTCGATATTCTTTCAAGTCCACGGCCGCTGGGCCGCCGGTGACGCCAGCTGTGAGGCCGCTCTGCAACATCTCCAGTTCGTCCTTGGTCAAGTCGTACTGTCCCAGGCTTTCGGCAATTGCCAGACCCAGGGCATAAAAAGTCTTGTCGTCCTCGGTCTCTGGCGTCTTGGCGCAGACGGTTGCGGACAAGGCTATCGTGGTCACAACTAACAGGAAACGGCCCATGAAATATCCTCAGGCATGCAGGGAGCGCACACCGTACCGGAAATTCGTCCGGGCCGGCAACCGTTTCCATGTCAGCATTTGCAAACCGCTGGCACATCGTAGCCAGCTATACTGCCGGGCAGGAAGGAGCCCGCAGAACAGCGTTTTGCTGCGCAGTTTGCCATCCGGCATGAGGTCGCCGGATTGGCCCGCCGGGTCACAAGGCCAGTGCCACCAAGGAGACCGAGCAGGCAATGAGTCATCGAAATCCCGACAGACGTGAGATCGAAGTAGTTATCGCGCGTGTCGCCGAAGCGGCCCGCGCCTATATCGCCGGGGTCGATGAGCGACCGGTAATCAGTGAGCGGGCCGACGCGGCAACGCACAGTTTTGACCGTCCACTGCCGGAGGCCGGCGAGGGTGCCATGGTTGCGCTGACCGAGTTGATACGCGAGGCTCCGGATGCTGCTGCCACAACTTCCGGTCCGCGATATTTTCATTTTGTCACCGGTGGTACGACCCCTGCGGCTTTGGGAGCCGACTGGCTTGCCAGTGCGATGGACCAGATTGCCTACACCTGGGTGTCGTCGCCATTGGGTGTGCAACTGGAATTACTGAGTCTGGCCTGGTTACGGGATTTGTTCGAATTGCCTGACCGGCTTGCCGGCATCATGACCACCGGTGCAACGATGGCCAATTATGTGTGTATGGCCGGTGCCCGGCAGTGGTGGGGTGAACAACACGGTGTCGATGTATCCGAACAGGGCATGCAGGGCATGCCGCAGGTGCCGGTGCTGAGCAGTGGATATGTACATGCCAGTTCATTAAAGGTCGCGTCGATGCTGGGTATCGGTCGCGCTGCGGTGAAAACCTTCTGCCGTGACGCTGCCGGCCGACTCGACATACAAGCGCTGGAGAACGCGTTAAAAGCACTCGATGGCCAGCCCGCCATACTCATTGCCAATGCCGGTGAAGTGAACATGGGGGACTTCGATCCGGTCTCGATCATGGCTGACCTGGCCGAGCGCTATAACGCCTGGCTGCATGTCGATGGCGCCTTTGGCTTGTTCGCCCGGGTGTCGCCACGCACCGCGCCTTTGTGCGTCGGGGCCGAGCGAGCCGATTCAATTACCGTTGATGGCCACAAGTGGCTGAACGTTCCTTATGACTGTGGTTTCGCTTTCGTGCGGGATGCGAATCTGCTGGCACGGGCTTTCACTTACCGGGCCGATTACCTGCCACAGCCGGACGATCCAAGGCCGACCTTCGGTGCAATCGGACCGGAGAGTTCCCGTCGCGCGCGGGCACTCGCTGTATGGGCGACACTGCGTGCTTACGGCCGACGAGGCGTACGCGAGATGGTCGAGCGTCACCTGGACCTAGCTCAACATCTTGCGAAGCGTGTTGATGCCGCCCCCGAGCTGGAAAGACTGGCAGAGGTGCCGTTGAACATAGTTTGTTTTCGTTACAACCCGGGTGGTTGCAGCGACGAACAACTGGACGAACTCAATCGTCGTCTGGGCGAGGCGATCATCGCCGACGGCCGCGCGCTGGCAGGCACTACGTTGTTTGAAGGCCGCGTTGCGTTGCGCCCGGCCATAGTCAACTGGCGCACCACGGCCGACGACATCGATTTCTTTGTCGATGTCGTTCGCGAACTCGCCCGCTAATCGCTGCGTTGCGGGTTGCCCACCTGGAAGTCCATCGAGCGTCTGAAGAG
>JAOTXR010000351.1 GCA_029862285.1 Gammaproteobacteria bacterium | reverse complement strand
CCCGATTACCGATCACAATGACAACGTCACGACGGGTAGCGGCATCGGCGCCGGCTACACGGACGATCCGCAGGAAATTATCAACTACATCGCCTCGCATGACGGTGAGACGCTGTGGGATATTTCGCAATTCAAACACCCGGTGGGGACGACAACGGCTGACCGGGTGCGTGCGCACAACGTCGGAAACTCGATCATACTGTTGGGGCAGGGCGTGCCATTCCTGCAGGCCGGTCAGGATCTGTTGCGTTCGAAGTCGATGGACCGCAATACCTTCGATTCTGGAGACTGGTACAACCGTATCTTCTGGGATAAGAGCGACAACAATTTTGCCGTTGGCACACCGCTCGAGAGTGAAAATAGCGGCAGCCTGACCGAGATTGATCCGGTGCTGGCCAATGCGGCGGCGGATCCGGGCTCGGCTGACATCATGTATGCCAGTGACGTGACGCAGGAATTCCTGCGCATCAGGAAGAGTTCGCAGTTATTCCGGCTGCGTACATCCGGGGATATAGTCAACCGCGTGATGTTCCACAACACCGGATCGACACAAGTGCCGGGTTTGATCGTCATGAGTATCGACGGCTGTGTGGCGCCGGACGAAGACGCGCCCGAATACGGTGCGATCGTAACAGTGTTCAACGCCAGTACCGACGCACAGGTATTCGACTTGTTTGGCGAGCGCAGCTTCGATCTGCATCCGCTACAGGTGTCTTCTGTAGATACCACAGTTACCGGTGCCTTCCACGATGCCGACGGCTTCCATGTTCCGGCGCGTACTACTGCGGTGTTTATCGAGGAGCAAAGCGGTAAAAGAGTCTGTGGCTTTGGTGCCGATTTTGCCGGGTCGACGGCGTTTGTCAGTGGCGATTTCAACGGCAACTTGTTCGTCAACGCGATGGTAGGCGTAGGCAACACCCCATGGATCGAAACTACGGTGCCCATCGACATCGGCGCCGGTCAGCTCTATCGGATCCTGTCTAGCGATACCGCCAGCATCAATTGTGGTGGCCCGGCTGGCGAAGGCCCGCTGTTCACAGAGATAACAACTGGCGATACGCCGTTGTTCTCGACGCTCTCCTGTGGCAGCGCACCGGATGAATTGAGCCTCGATTCGGCAATGGATGCGCGATACAAGTTTGCGTTGGACACGACTAATGTGCTCAGTCCGTCGCTGATAATTCGCGAGCAGGCCGGTACCGGCTTCCCGATTGCCGGTGGTGGTTGCGGTGTCGCCGATATGGGCAACAACAATGCCGAGTTCTTTGGCGAGGACGTGTTCGTGCGTGGCGGCTTTAACGACTGGCTCGATCCGCCACCGCCGGAATTCCAGCTTATAAATACCGGCGACCGTGAATTCCAGGTCGAGGCTGAAATCGTCGCTGGCAATTGGGAGTTCAAGGTCGCCTCTGCAGACTGGGGTCCTGAGTACACTGCCGTTACTTCGATCGCGCTCGGTATCACGCAGACGGTTCCGCTCGGTGAGCCCGGTGCCCCGAACATACCGATATCTCTGGCAGAAGATGGTTGTTACAATTTTACTGTCGTGCCGTCTGTAGACGTCGACATGAGTGACCCGCCGCTGCCGGTATCGATTGATATGACTGTGACGCAGATCCCGCAGGATACCGGTGATCCGACCGACATACCGTTGGTGCGTGGCGGGTTTAACGATTGGGGCGAAGGCGACCCGATGACGATGATTGGCACGGCCACTTTCGAAGCTGTCGTAACTGTTGCAGGGCCAGGCGATTATCTGTTCAAGATCGGTTCGGCTGACTGGATGATTGTCAATTGTGGCGGACCGCAGGATCTCGGCGCAGACATGGACGTCAATGTTGGCGATGCCACGACTATTAGTTGCGGTGCTAACCCGTCAAACCTGACCGCCAACTTCGCGGTGGCGGGTGACTACGCCTTCCGTATCGACGCGACCAACCGCAATAATCCGACCTTGACTATCAGCACTTTCCAGGGTGCGGGTTTCAACACGGAAGGCTTTGGTATGCCGACGGTTTATCTCAAGGGCGATTTCAATGCCTTTGGCCTGGATATTCCGCTGGATTCGAACTTTCTCGGGACGCTCTATTTCACTCCCATAGCCAGTCCTGTGACGTTGACGGCTGGTACCTACGAGTTCCGGTTCGATTCGGAGGATGGCACGACGATCCGCTGCGGCACGCCAAGCGGTGGCACGTCGAATGTAACGGTGGATGCGACGAAGACAATTGGTTGTGGTTCGGCGCAGGCGAATCTCGAAGTCACAATACCCGCCGACGGCGATTATTCGTTCTCGCTCGACGCCGGGCTCGTCGGAACGGCCCTCAATCCGCTGTTGACGATTAACAGCCCAGACTAAATGCTGTGTTGCAGCCGTTGTAACACTACATTTGGATGACCAGACCGCGCCGGTGGCATTTGCCGCCGGCGCATTTTTTTAGGGTAACCGGTGAGCAAGACCCCGACTAAAACACCAACCAGCCCCGGGCGGCGACGCGTATTCATGCTGGTGGCGCTGGTCATACCGGTGTTGTTTTTCGTTCTGGTCGAAGGCGTTCTGCGTCTGGCGGGTGCCGGCGATGAGTTTCCGTTGTTCATTCCGCATCCGCAGCAGAGTGATTACCTGCTGGCCAACCCGCAGGTACTGACGCGTTTTTTTGGAGACCTGAAGAAAACGCCATCGATGAAAATCGAGACTGTCTATTTCAAGGCCAAGAAGCCGGCCAAAGGGCTGCGGATAGTCGTCCAGGGTGGTTCGTCGGCAGCGGGATTTCCTTACGGGTTTGGTGGCTCGTTAACCGGCATGCTGGAACAGCGTCTGCGCCGTTCCTACCCGGATCGCGAGATCGAAGTGGTCAATACCGCAATGTCGGCAGTCAACAGCTACGCACTGCTTGCATTCGCCGACGAAATCATCGCGCAGCATCCGGATGCGGTGCTGGTTTATGCCGGGCACAACGAGTACCTGGGGATACTCGGCGTTGGATCGAACTTTCTC
>JAOTXR010000349.1 GCA_029862285.1 Gammaproteobacteria bacterium | reverse complement strand
ACGACCTTTGCTGATCTGGCCCAGCAGGGCGTGACGCAGCTGGTGCTGGATCTGCGTTACAACGGCGGCGGATTGATTTCTGTTGCGGAATTTCTCTCCGGGCTGCTGGGCGGGCAGACTACAGCAGGTGAAGTATTCGCCAAACGGGTGCATAACACGGGGAACGAATTTCGTAATCTCACGACCAACTTTGTTGACGAGACCAGCGCATTGGATTTGAGCCGTCTGGTAATTATCACAACCGGTGCGACTGCATCGGCAAGCGAGATGATCATCAATGGACTGGATCCATTCCTGGATGTCTGGTTGGTAGGCGATGACACATTCGGCAAGCCGGTGGGATCCTACGGGTTTACTTTTTGCGATAAAGTATTGCGCCCCATCTCATTCGCTAACGAGAATGCGGTAGGCAATACCGACTATTTTGCCGGTTTCGCCGCCGATTGTGCCGCACAGGACGACCTCAGCCGCGCCCTCGGTGATCCGCAGGAAGCCTCTCTTGCCGAGGCGCTTTACGTTATTGAAAATAACGCCTGCTCGGCGGTTGCACAGTCGCTGAAACAACGCCGCTCGGTTTCTCAAAAGGTGGGGCAGCCACAAGACTACGATCTGCTACAGGGAATACAGTAGCTCTGTCTTGGCCAAGCTGCTGTTAATCGAGCCACACGCCAGCGGACATCGGGCCGTTTACGCTGCGCGACTGGTGCGCGCGGCAATTGCCCGCGGAGACACCGTCGCTCTGGCGACACTGGAAAGTTCAGCCAGCCATCCCCTGTTTCAGGCACTTGCCGTTGAGGCCGCAGAGCAATTCAGGCTAATTGGTATGGCTGTGGCCAAACGCGCACCGGCCAACAGCGTACCAGGCAGGATACGCGCCGAGTTTGCCTACCATCGTTTGTTTGCGCGAATGTACCGTGAGTGCCTGCAGCATTTTCGCCCTGATTGCGTACTGGTTTGTTACCTGGATTACTGCGCAAATGCTATTGCCCTTTTGGGCTCGCCATTTGCTGATGTGCCCTGGGCCGGAATTACGATGCGCCAGAGCTTTCATCATGCCGATATGGGCGTGGTGACCCCGGCGAACGCTACCCATGGGATCAAGAAGCGGCTTTTCTTGCGGTTGCTTGGTCAAAGAACTCTGCTTGCAGTGTTCACTATCGATCCCACCCTGCCTGAATGGCTCGCGCGAGCGGCGCCGGAGAAGCTCACAAAGCTCACGTTTGTTCCGGACCCAGCCGAACTGAGCGGCGAGCTGACTCACACCGAGGCACGCAGCCGTTTCGGGATCGGCCGGGACGCAGTCGTCATACTGGTTTATGGCAGCATCGATACACGCAAGGGCATCGATGTGCTGTTTCATGCAATGACACGAATCGACGGCGATCATGACATTCACGTGTTACTTGCCGGTGTGCAGACTGACCGGGCCGTGCGCTGCCTGGACACTGAGGCAGGGAGAACGTTGTTACGCGCAGGTCGCCTGCATCAGTGCAATGAGTTTCTGAGCGGTACTGATGAATATGCGGCATTCAAGGCCGCTGATATCGTGTGGCTGGGTTATCTGGAGCACTACGGCATGAGTGGTGTGATGGTTCAGGCCGGGCACATGGCGCTGCCGGTGATTGCATGTAATACAGGGCTCATCGGCTGGATAACGGCGAAATCAGATTGCGGAATCGTAGTGGATACCGGCGCCGTCGCCGAGTTGAGCAGTAGTCTGCAGCAACTGGCGGCCGACCGGGCGCTGCGCGAGCGCTACGGGAGAAATGCCAGAACCAGCTTCGCGTCTCATACAATAAATAATTTCACTGACCGAATTCTGGATACTCTTGTTGCGCCCAGGCAATCACAACGGTCATAGCAATATGCCGAAGGTTCTGATCGTTCAGCCTTCGTGTCCCGCCTACCGGCGCGGTTTCTTTGAAGCACTTGCCAGGAAACTGGATTTCCTGCTGATTTGTTCGACAGCATCCGCCGACGGTGCAAAAAGCGATATCGCCAATCTCGCGTGCCCGGTTGAATTGGTGGACGTGTACCAGCTCGGTGGCCGGATTGCATGGCAAAAAGGCGTCGTGAAACGTGTATTGCGTGAGCGGCCCAAAGTGCTGGTCGTCAATGGCAATCCGCGTTATGTGTCGACTGTAGCCGCAATTGCGGTGGCCAGGCTTAAAGGAACACCGGTGGTGTGGTGGGGCCATGCCATGTCATCTACCTCCAGGCCATGGCGTGCGTTTCTACGCAAGCGGCTAATGCATGCGGCCAACCGGCTGTTTCTTTATTATCCGGAGGAAACAGAGTTACTGCCTGCCTCGCTGCGCGCCCGGGTGGTTGGACTGGATAACTCAGTCGATACCAGCAACAGCCTGAGAATCTACGACCAGATAACTGCAAGCGATGTTGAGCAGTTTCGCATCAGGCAAGGACTTGGCGATGATCCGCTGATACTTACAATTGGCCGGCTAACCAAAAAAGCCGGCGTTGGGCTGTTACTGGAAGCGTTACATAAACTGGGCGCCGGAAATTCAAGAACGCGTCTGGCCGTACTCGGTGGCGGAGCGGGGATGGAGCCGCTGAAGGCACGGGCCGATGAACTGGGATTGTCCGATCGGGTCTTTTTTGTCGGACCGGTCTATGACGAGGCACAAATCGGTTTGTGGATGCGGGCGTCGAAATTGTTCGTTTACGGTGGCGCCGTAGGGCTCTCGCTAATCCACGCTTTTTGTTACGCACTACCGGCAATAATTTCCCGGCCACTGACCGGGCACATGCCGGAAGCGCTGTTGTTTAAGGAAGGTGCCTATGGCGCCACTTTCGAACAGGGCGATGCCGGATCGCTGGCTGCAGTACTGCATGAGCAACTGGCGCACGAAGACAATCTGCAAGCGATGGGGCTGGCGGCGCAAAAACTGGTGCGGCAACGGCTGAGCCAGGAGAAAATGGCCGACAATTTCGTCCGGGGTCTGCCCGGCGCCTAAATGCTGCGACCGCCGTCGACAGCGAT
>JAOTXR010000350.1 GCA_029862285.1 Gammaproteobacteria bacterium | reverse complement strand
AACTCAAGAACGAGACGGCGAGAGAGAAGACGGTCGTTTGTTGGCGGCGACTTTCTTCGGAGCCGCCGGCAAATGTCGGCTTCTATGCTCGCCGCATTCGCGGCAAGGTTCCCTCCTGCGGGGCGGTATCGCGGCAAGGATCGCTCGATTGCGGCAGCCGTTTGGCCGGCTCACGCCAGGGCGGCGTCAATATCGGCTATCAGGTCGTCAGCGTCTTCTATGCCCACGGAAAGCCGAACGAGATTGTCCGCAATACCAAGTTGCTCGCGCTTGTCCGGTGGCACTGACGCATGGGTCATGATCGCCGGGTGATTCACCAGACTCTCCACACCGCCGAGACTTTCAGCCAGGGTGAAGATCTCGAGTCTTTCCATGAAGCGGCTGGCCTCGGCCAGGCCGCCGCGAATGACGATCGAAACCATGCCGGTAAAGCTGTGCATTTGCCTGCGGGCCAGCTCGAATTGCGGATGAGTGCTCAGACCCGGATAGATCACTTGCTCGACGCTATTATGGGTCTGCAGGTGCTGTGCGACACGCTGACCATTCTCGCCGTGACGCTGCATGCGCAACGCGAGTGTTTTCAGCCCGCGCAGCGCCAGAAAACTGTCAAAAGGCCCGGCGATGCTACCGATCGAGTTTTGCAGGAAAGCAATCTGCTCTGCCAGTTCATCGCTATTCACTGCAACGACACCGCCGACCACATCCGAATGACCGTTGAGATACTTGGTTGCGGAATGCATGACGATGTCGAAACCGCATTCCAGCGGCCGTTGCACATACGGCGTGGCAAAAGTGTTATCGGCGACCGTGAGTATCCCCCGCTCGCGACCCACCTGGGCCACCATCTCCAGATCGACCAGTTTTAACATTGGGTTGGTCGGTGTCTCGATCCAGATCATGCGTGTCTCGGGAAGGATCGCCTGTTCGAGTGAATCACGATCGGTGATATCGACAAAGCTGAAACTCAGTCCCGCCGAACGCTTGCGGACCCTTTCAAACAACCTGAAGGTACCGCCGTAGAGATCGTCCATTGCCACAACATGGCTGCCGGTATCGATCAACTCCATGAGCGTGGCGGTCGCCGCCATGCCGGAGGCAAATGCAAACCCCGCCGTGCCGCTCTCAAGCCCGGCGACACAACGTTCGTAGGCCATGCGGGTTGGATTTTGCGTGCGTGAGTACTCGTAGCCCTGGTGTTTACCGGGACTGCTCTGGGCATAGGTGGACGTCGCGTAAATCGGCATCATAACGGCGCCGGTGAGCGGATCGGGCGCCTGGCCAGCATGGATTACCTGGGTATCGAATGCCTGCTTTTTGTTACTCATTAACCATGCCTCGTTGGTGCAGCGTCAGGTGGCATTTGTTTGCGCAGATGATTGAGCACGTCTGAACGTGTAATCAATCCGAGAAAGTGGCCATCGTGTATGACAGCTGTATAGAGTACACCGCTCAGCAACGCAACCAGGTTCTTTATGCCGAAATCTATCTCGACGCTGGGAAAAGCCGTCTGCATAGCCTCGCGTACATGACCATGCAGGCGCTCCGGGTGACCGAATGCAACACGAATAATGTCTTCTTCGGTAAGCACTCCGACCAGATCGCCCGACTCCATTACAGGCAGTTGCGAAAAACCGGCGTTGCGCAAACGATTGTGCGCTGTAGTCAGGGTATCTTCCGGCCCGATAGTTACTGTCGCGGCCTGTTCATGCAACCGGCCAATCAGGTCACGCAGATCGCCGTGTTGCTCGCGCTGGATAAATCCCTGGTCTTCCATCCAAAAATCGTTGTACAGCTTCGACAGGTATTTATTGCCGGTATCGCAGGCAAACGTCAGCACACGTTTTGACTCCTTTTGCTCCCTGCAATAGCGTAGTGCCGCCGCCAGCAAGGTACCGCTGGATGATCCCGCCAACAGACCCTCGCGCAGCAATAACTCGCGTGCGACCGAAAAGGACTCGTCGTCGGAAATTGAATAGGCCCTGCCGACGGCGCCCAGATCGGCTATGTCAGGAATAAAATCCTCGCCGATTCCTTCCACCAGCCAGGTACTGCTCGCACCGATTTTGCCGGTCGCAATGTAATCGGCCAGCACCGATCCGCGCGGGTCGGCGAGCACGATTTCCACGTCCGGCGCATGTTTTCTGAAAAAACGAGTCAGGCCGGTAATGGTTCCAGATGTACCCACGCCCACGACGACCGCATCGAGGTCATGACCCATTTGCTCCCAGATCTCGGGCGCTGTGGTTGCCTCGTGTGCAGCGGGGTTGTCGGGGTTGCCGAATTGATTGACGTAATAGCCGCCGTTTTGCTCGGCTATCGTTTTGGCGAGATCCTGGTAATACTCCGGATGGCCACGTGCGACATCGGAACGCGTCAAGACAATTTCGGCACCCATTGCCCGCAGGTTGAATATTTTTTCCTGGCTCATCTTGTCGGGAATAACCAGTACCAGGCGATAACCTTTCTGCGCCGCCGCCAGGGCCAGCCCGATACCGGTATTGCCGGCAGTCGCCTCGACCAGCGTTGCACCGGGTTTGATATCGCCGCGTTGTTCTGCCGCTTCGATCATCGCGACACCGATGCGATCTTTGATCGACCCGCCGGGGTTGGCCAATTCCAGTTTGAGAAACAGACGGCAGGGACCGGTGTCCATCTGGCGTAGTTCGAGCAAAGGCGTGTTCCCGATCATCTCGAGCACGCTGTTGTAAATGCTCATTTGAGGTGGTTCTCCGGTAATTGGTACCTGGTTGCGGCGCTATTTTAGCCCGGATGGGCCAGAACCGCCTGCGCCGGAATCAAACCGCCGCCGATCCCGCTATTTTGTGGCGGTCAGGCAGCCGGTATCATGGCAGTCGATGGACTTGAACATTCAGGACAATCCGGTTTCGTCGGTTGCGGCTCTCCTGGCGGGCGCCGGCCAGCGTCTGTTGCATCTGCGCGGCGGGCAGCTCGATGCAGAACTGCTGCTGGCTCACGCAATGGACAAAACCCGCACATGGCT
>JAOTXR010000348.1 GCA_029862285.1 Gammaproteobacteria bacterium | reverse complement strand
CCGGCAATGGAGTTTCGGGTACCCACCGGTAACAACAGTTGCCCCTCAGGATTAAATATCTGAAAATTCCCGAATGCGGTATCGGCGACATAAATATTGCCCTGTTTGTCGACACCGATCCCCTTGGGCCGGGAAAACTGGCCGGGCTGGCGCCCTACTGCACCGATACTTTTGACAAATTCACCGTCCGGGGTGAATTCCTGCACCCGAAAATTACCGCCGTCAACCACATACAGATTGCCTTCTCCACCGATGGTTGCATCACGCGGCAGATTGAGTTCACCTTCGGCCTGACCGCGTTTGGAAATGGTATGTAAAAGGCTGCCACTCCATGCATCAAACACCAGCACGCGGTGTCGATTGCTGGTTACGCCGCCGGTGTCGACAACAAACAGCCGATTACCATTAGGGTTTACAGTCAAGCCTGCCGGGCGGTCGAACATTTCGGGCTCGCCAAAGCGGCGCAGGTATTTACCGTCGCGATCAAACACCAGGACTTGCTTGAGCGTAGCATCGCAAACATAAAGATTTCCATTCAGATCGACATCCAGTCCCATCGGCTTTACCAATTCGCCTGGGCCATCGGTGCCAATTTCGAAGAATCGGCCCTCACGGATATCGAATACGAAGACCAGGCGTTTCAGGGTGTCGCTGACAAATACGCGACCTTGATGCACGGTTATCCCAAATGGCTTTCCCATCCCGATCCCGGTCCTCCTGGCACCTGTAATCCAGCGTTTAAATTGGGATTCATCAGATTCTAACTCGACATCGGCACTGCTGATCAGGCTACGCTCGTATAGAAACCGGGGTTCATCTGGCGGCGGCGGAAAAACCGGCAACTCTATTTCTTCCCCTGGTGGTGTCGCCGCGCAGGCCGATAACAAGAGAAATCCGACGAGTAATAGCAGGGGTGTTGGGATAAACCTGAACATGGTGATTGACCACACAAATGATTTCGAACTAAAAAAACGAGCAAGAGCTATGCCAACCCGGTCCAGACGTAGCTGAGCGGATTATGGCATTAAAGTTGCTGGAGTATTATTCAGTGAATTACTGACATCTGATTTTTGTAAATTTAAGTGGGACGATTGCTGATGAGAATAATGCTGTGCTTGATTCTGCCAAGCCTGTTGCTAAGCGTTACTGCGGCACATGCCCAGGCGATCGATGCGCAGGCGCTTTATGACGGTTACTGCTCTGTCTGCCACGGTGACAACGGGGATGGTGACAGCCATGCGAAACTGGGCCTGGTCCCGCCCCCGAGGGATTTCACCAGTCCTGCGTCAGCGGTGGAACTGACCCGACCACGTATCATTCACGCGATTCGCGATGGCCTGCCAGGCACCGCGATGACGGGTTGGAAAACACGCCTCAACGAAGCTCAGATAGAGGCACTGGCCGACCTGATCAGAACACGATTCATGCTCCCCAGCGCGACCCAAACAGCTACCGAGGGCGGCCAGATTTACGCCGCGTACTGCTCGGTTTGCCATGGTGACAACGGCAAAGGCGCGAAGTGGGCGAGCGCCGGTCTGTCTCCCAAGCCAGCCGACTTTACCAACCCGCAGTTTCAGTCTTCGATGACCCGGGATCATTTGATTCAATCGGTCAGTTACGGCCGCCCCGAGACCGCCATGACCGGGTGGGAGAAACGCCTGTCGGATGAACAAATAGAAACCGTCGTCGATTATGTCATCGACGCTTTCATGCAGGGATTCGCTGACCAGGCCGAACGCGGGAAAAAAGTCGCTAGCGCGAAATCCACACACGAACATAGCGATGGGCATGCTCACACCCATGCGGATCCCGATACCGAACTGAGCGTCTATATGAGCCGACCGCTGGCGGACGGATTACAGGGCAATGCCGCCCGTGGAAAAGAACTATATTTTTATAATTGTGCCACCTGTCATGGCGAGGAAGGTGATGGCCGCGGACCCAGGGCTTATTTTATCAATCCCAAACCACGTAATTTTTTACATACCGCGTCACGTGCCTCACTGAATCGACCGACTCTGCAGCGTATCATCAGCAAAGGTAAGCTACGCACCGAAATGCCCGCCTGGGATAAGGTGTTCAACGCGCAACAGATAGCGGACGTCGGTGAATACGTGTTTACCGCATTTATCCAGCCTTAACGAAATAGCAATGCCCTTGTTTTATCGCACGTTTCCGTTGCTACTGGTTTTTGTCATCCTGCCCGCAGTCGGGTCCGACACTCAAAATGACAGCAAGGATCTTCATGAACGGGGACGGGCTCTATACAACTATCGTTGCTATTTCTGCCATGGTTATTCCGGTGATGCAAAAACGCTCACCAGCACCTATCTAAATCCCATACCACGCGACTTCACCCGAACCGATCCGGCATCTCTGTCTCGCCAGACAATGATCGAGACCGTAAAGGCGGGTAAACCGGGGACCGCAATGCACGGTTTTGCCAGGGTGCTGACGGATCAGGAGATTACCGCCGTGGTCGAATTCGTACGTAGCGAATTTATGCTCGAGCAACGTCCGAACACCCGCTACCATACCACTGCAAACGGATGGCCAAACCACGATCGCTACCAAAATGCCTTTCCATTTGCGACTGGGGCGATCCCAATGGACAAGCCCTGGCAGCAACTTAGCCCTGCCCAGACGCGCGGCAAGCAACTCTATTTAACCAGCTGTATCACCTGCCATGATCGAGCAGTGGTCAGCGACGAGGGTGAAATCTGGAGCAAGCAATCGCTTTCCTACCCACGCAACAATTACTCCCACACCGACATCGATGCCGTTTCATCGGCCAGTATTTATGCCAAACACGAAATTGCGCCGGTGGTGGAAAATCTGTCCATTCAGGCCAGCGAGGGTAAAAAATTATGGCAACAAAATTGCGCTTTCTGTCATGCGATGGATGGCACCGGCGATAACTGGATTGGTAGTTTTCTCGAGCCGACACCACGTAATCTTACCGATGCTAACTTCATGAGTCATATGACACAGGATTTATTATTAGA
>JAOTXR010000347.1 GCA_029862285.1 Gammaproteobacteria bacterium | reverse complement strand
GTTCTTTTGGTATGTACTCATCGACGAAGTGGCGCGCATGATAGATTGTAACGGTCTTTTCGATAGCGATGAATACCCCGAAGATGATGACCGCTGCAACACTCTCGGCGTTGCCATTCACCCAGTCCATCAACGACAATGCCAATGCGCCGAGCAACAGCAGTTCCACCAATGCATCACTGATACCGAGCAGATAGTGCCCGGTGTAAAAATAACCTCCGCCTGGCAATAGCAGTGACAAGCGCGTTGCCGTGGGCTTGCTCTTGAATGCCAACCGGCACTGCGGGCAATCATAAGTGCCCGCAACCTGGCGCGTCTGGCACCGAGGACACAAGTGCACACGACCGGTGCCGGTCGGCGTGCCCCTGGTCAAAGGTAACTGGTCGATCAGTGACTTTATCTTGCGTCGCTCCCGACGGGCGACGTACAGAAAATTCTCATGTTCGCCGTTCGCCAGCTGGAATTTTAGCGTGGCGCCTTTCATACGCATCGATTTTGTGTCAGCCCAGCTTATCTCGGCAATCGACTGACGGTACTTGTAACCGATCGTAGTTGGCAAATGCAGAATGCGTTTGTTGGTAAAGACCAGCAGGCAACGCTTGATATAAATGAATACCAGACCGGTCGTCATTTGCTCCAGCAAAGGCGTTGGTGAAAGCGCATGGGTAACCAGCAACACGCGTTCGTCGTCAGCCAGAACCCCATGGAGAAACTCGAGTCGGCTTAACAGGTTGCGTTGACGCTTCTCGACCCGAGGTTTCCGGGTTCCTTTGTAATCACTGAAGATGACTTCATCGTCGACCGGCACACCCTGCGCCGGTGACAATGTGCCGGTCATCTATTGTGCAGCCTCAACCATGAAATCGACGCCGGCTTTGATCTCGTCGTCACTGAGATCCAGACGACCGCCCTTGGGCGGCATCACTCCCGTCGCGCCCTGGAAACCGTCGATCGAGTGCGTGTATAGCGTATCAATGCCGTTGGCGATTCGTGGTGCCCAGGCCTCGGTATCGCCTAACTTGGGCGCGCCGGCAACACCGACCATGTGGCAGGCCATGCACGCAGAATTGTAAATGGCTTCACCATCGATGCCTGCAGTCGCCGCTGCCGGTTGTGATTCCGGTTCCGGTTCCGGTTCCGGTTCTGGCGCGGGCGCGGCGCTGACCGGTGCCGGTGCCTGTGTGGCCATGGCTGTGGGCGCTGCAGCAATAACGGGCTCCGGTTGCCCGGTAATCGCAACAGTTGCGACCGGGGCGAGCCGTTCGGCTATCAGACCCGACTTGATCGGGTTCTCCTCTATATAGACGCCCTGGGTGCGGTCGTGGATCGCATTGGCCAGAAAATAGACAAAGATTGTGAAGGCGACCAGGGCGCCCAGGACTATCATGAAAGTATCGAAAAATTGTCGGTCGTGTTCTGCGCTCACAGTCCCCTCCGTGTCTGGAATTGGCCCGCAACCGCCGCGAAGTATACTGGTAGTTCAGCCCGACCCACAATAACGGGCGCAGGGGGATCGAGAAACGATTCTGAACCTCACTCAATTTGCCCTGGGGCAGTGGTTTCCGGTCCGTCTGTTTGACCGGTCCGTGCCGGATTTTGACCGTTGATATCGCCCAACGAAATTTCGCGTGAATCGCTGGTCCGGATTCTCGAGATCATGCATCGTCT
Source organism: Gammaproteobacteria bacterium (assembly GCA_029862285.1). Lineage (GTDB taxonomy): Bacteria > Pseudomonadota > Gammaproteobacteria > Steroidobacterales > JABDKV01 > JABDJB01. The sequence continues at coordinate 1,358 of JAOTXR010000347.1, read as the reverse complement.
CGCGGCGCCGGAAGCGATGCCGGAGTTGCTGCGTGAGATTATCGAAGTCGGCAAGGTTGCGATCGTTGCCGAGGCAGGCGTTCTGTGGTTACTGGACCGGAAATCGCAGCAGTTGGTGATGGTTGTGCCGGCCGCCAATCCACCGGCGCGATTGCAGCTGGGCGAAGGCTGGCCCGGTCACTGCGCTTCTACACACCAATGCACCAACATCCACGACTGCCGGGAAGATGATTGCTTTCAGCAACAACCAGTGCAGGTTGACGGTTTTGAAACGCGTTCATTACTCAATGTGCCGATACTGGGGCAGGAAGACTCATTGCTTGGCGTGATGCAATGGCTCGGAACGCAAGTTGGGCAGTTTGACGAGCATGATGAGTGGATTGGTCCGGCGCTGGCGGCACAGGCTGCCATCGCAATACAACATTCCTATATGACCGACGAGCTGCTCGCCAACGCCATTTTGGAACAGGAAGTCGCTGTTGCACGTGAGATCCAGATGAGCACTCTGCCGAAGGCCATGCCGCGAGTGCGTGGTTACGATCTGCATGGTCATTTCTTGCCGACAGATCACACCGGCGGCGATCTCTATGACCTGGTCGTACTCGACGGCAAGCTTTTCATGTTACTCGGCGATGCAACCGGGCACGGTTTTGGTCCGGCCTTGTCGGCAACGCAGATGCAGGCGATGTTGCGAGTCGCGTTCCGTCTCGGTGCCGACCTCGATCAAGCGTATATGCAGGTAAACAATCAACTCAATGAAGATTTGCCGGATGATCGTTTTATCACTGCATTTATAGGGTTTCTCGATCCGGCATTGCATGCGGTAGAGTTTCATTCCGGTGGCCAGGGCCCGATCCTGCATTACAAGGCAGCGAGCGGTAAATGTGATTGGCACAAGCCGACCAGTTTTCCCGTCGGCATAATGGAACTCGACGGTACAGATCGAGCACGGCGTCTCGAACTGGCGCCTGGTGACATACTCGCACTCATTTCTGATGGCGTATACGAGTACACCAGGCTCGATGGTTCACAGTTTGGGGAGGAGCGGGTCGCCAGAGTCATCATGGATGATCATTCCCTGCCGATGGCAGAGCTGAGCCAGCGGCTGATCGACGCCGCATTTGAGTTTGGCGGCGCAGCGCCGCAGGCGGATGACATTACGCTGGTACTGGTCCGGCGTTTACCGGAATAACCGGTTGGAGGCAGCAATGAGGCGGAAATTTTCGCGTAGCTTCGATGAGATTAAGGAAATGGTCTCCCTCACCGATGAGTTTTTCAAAACACATGACATCGACAACTCACTACGCTACGTCGTCGATCTGTGTATGGAGGAGTTATTCGTCAACATGGTGACCTAC
>JAOTXR010000029.1 GCA_029862285.1 Gammaproteobacteria bacterium | reverse complement strand
CTACGTCGCGATCGCCGCGTGCGGCCCATGGATCGTGACATCCACGGGTGCGGTGATACATGACTCGGGCGGCTACGGCATGCTCGGGCTGGGGCATTCGCCGGCGGCGGTCCTGAAAGCGATGAATCGTCGCCAGGTGATGGCCAATGTAATGACGCCGAGTGCATCGCACCGACGGTTTATCATCGCACTGAAAAAAGAACTGGGACGAACCCGCGGCGAGTGCCCGTACGCCGGTTTTGTCTGCCTCAACAGCGGCTCCGAATCGATGACTGTGGCGCTGCGTATCGCCGACATCAATGCCAAGTCGCAGACCGACCCTGAAGGTCGTCACCGCGGCAAACCCATTCGCCGCGTCGGACTGGAGATGGGCTTCCATGGTCGCACCGATCGTCCCGCCCGGTACTCCGACTCGACACTGGCCAGTTATTCCACACACCTGGCGAGCTTTCGCGACCGGACCGGGCCGCTCACTGTCGAGCCGAATAATATCGACCAACTCGAAGAGGCCTTTGCCATGGCCGACGAGCAGGGCTTTTTCATCGAGGCGGTGTGTATGGAACCGGTCATGGGAGAAGGAAACCCGGGCATGGCTGTCACCCGTGAGTTTTATGACGCAGCCCGGCGGCTGACGCTGCAGCATGACTCGTTCCTGATCGTCGACTCCATCCAGGCGGGTTTGCGCGCACACGGCTGCCTGTCAATTACCGATTACCCTGGTTTTTCCGACTGCCTGGCTCCCGACCTGGAGACCTATTCCAAAGCCCTCAACGCCGGCCAATACCCGTTGTCGGTGTTGGCCATGTCCGGGCGCGCGGTCGAGATCTATCGCGCCGGTGTTTATGGCAACACGATGTCCAGTAACCCGCGGGCGCTGGATGTAGCCAGCGCGGTACTCGACTCATTAAGCGACGAGCTGCGCGAAAATATTCGTGACCGGGGCGCCGAGTTTGTAGCGCGTCTCGAGACGCTGGCCGGCGAGCTGGGCGATGCGATAACCGGTATTCAGGGAACCGGTCTGCTTCTGAGCTGCGAACTGAACGAGCAACGCTACAAGTGTTATGGCTCGAACAGTACCGAGGAGTACCTGCGTATGAATGGCATCGGCGTCGTTCACGGCGGCAAACACTCGCTGCGGTTCACACCACCGTTCGCCATCAGCTCGGCAGAAATAGACATGATCGTCAATGCGGTCCGGGACGCTCTGCTGCACGGCCCAAGAAAGACCTGACCCACACTTAAACGCTCAGCAGCTGATTTAACATAAGACTTCGAAGAAGGCCGCGCCATTGGGCGCGGCTTTTTTTGTGAATGGCATCACCGCAAAAAACACGGGAAACGTGTAGGTTTAAAACTCAACGTGTCATCTTGAGACACGCGTGATCAGGGCAAACCCACCGAGAGGCGGGGACGCAAAGCCACCGGTCCCAAGACAGCCATAGGCCGTCCGGACAGCGGGGTTGCCACGAAGGAGCCGCATCTGCTCAAAGATGCATGTCCCGCTTTTGTGCGGCTCGTCACAGGCACGTCCTCTTGCCTTAAGGTGAAATACCCCTGAATCAGATCGGCAGGCCCGGCGGTAGGCGCCGGGCATGTCTATTTAGCAGAGGCAGCATGTTTGAATTTCTGAAAAAACTCCGGCGGGAAACACCGATTGAACCCGTCGTTGAGGCCACCGAAACTTCGGGGTTGGACCACCTCGAGAGTGCCAACACGATGGCCGACGTGTTACCCGGTGTGCGGCACCTGGCAATGAACCTCTCGATCAGGGCGCCGGATCATGAGATCGAACCCAGTCTCAACAACCGCAGCTTCGGACCGCAATCGCGTGCGTTTTTTCACTTTCGTTGCAAAAACGTCGACTGCGTCGATGGCGGCTTTGATTTACAGGAAGACATCCAGACTGCGGTTACAGAAGGCCGAAACGATCTTAGTGGCCGCCGGCTTTGTCACGGTTGGCGCAATGCCGCCATGGTGGGCCAGCAAAAATGCTACTTCGAATTGAATTTCAAAGCCCACATCAGCTACACCGATAAGGCCTGACGCTCGGGTACCGGCGGCTTTAGCCGCGATTCCTTTTATGCGCCAGACCTTCGGGGACGGCTCCCAATGCATTATCATTTGTGTCCCTTCGTAGCGGACACCAGGATGACTGAATCAATCGCGGAACTGTATGGGGCGCACCATCGCACGCTACGAACCCGTCACTCACATGCGCTGATCGCCAGCGGCTATGACTGGCTGGTAATCTACTCTGGCAATGCTCATCCGCAATTTCTCGACGACAGCCTGTGCCCGTTCCGGGCCAATCCACACTTCAAGACATGGGTACCACTGCCAGAACACCAGGGCGGGGCCATCGTCGTGGGACGTGACGCCGAACCGCGGCTGGTCTATCTGCAGCCGGAAGATTATTGGCACTCGCCACCGGCCGATCCGGCAGGTTACTGGACCGAATTTTTCGATCTGCGCACGGCTCGCGACGACAGCCAGGTCATAAGCGCACTGACCGGCCTGACAGGCAAGGTCGCGGTAATCGCCGACGACACGGCGCCAGCCGAAATCCGGTCGCTTGGAACCCTGAATCCCGCGAAACTGACAGACCTGCTGCATTTCGATCGGAGCACGAAAACGGAGTACGAGGTCGAGTGCATGCGGCGGGCCAATGCGATCGCAGTACGCGGGCATCGGGCTGCCGAGGCGGCTTTTCGTGACGGCGCATCGGAATTCGAAATCCACATGGCGTATTGCAGCGCCTGTGGCCAGTCGCCCAATGAACTGCCCTACGACAATATCATTGCGTTGAACGGTCACGGCGCGGTGCTGCACTACCACGAATATGAGCATGACCGGCAGCCGCCACGCGCCTTCCTGATCGATGCCGGTGCATCGTATAACGGTTATGCCGCCGACATTACCCGCACCTATTCCGCTGCGAATGACGATTTTGCCGCATTGATCGAATCGGTCGATCGCGCACAACAGGAAATATGCCAGAATGCACAACCTGGCGTCGACTACGTCGACCTGCATCGCGATGCCAATACCCGTCTCGCCCAGGTATTAGTCGACCACAAAGTTCTCGAATGCAACGCGGAGACCGCCATCGAGACCGGTCTCATGGCGACGTTTTTCCCGCACGGGCTGGGGCACTACATCGGCGCACAGGTTCACGACGTCGGCGGCCACCAGGCAACACCGGCCGGCGATCAACGTCCGCCACCACCGGAACACCCTTTTTTACGACTGACCCGAACATTACAACCGGGAACGGTTTGCACCATTGAACCCGGCCTCTATTTTATCGGCATGCTGCTCGATGAGCTGCGTAACACTGATGCCGGCAAGACGGTGGCCTGGAAACGCATCGATGAATTTGTGCCATTCGGCGGCGTCCGGGTCGAGGATGACATCTATGTCACCGCGTCCGGCAACGAAAACCTGACCCGCGCGGCCTTCAAATAGTAGGGAATAATAGGGGGCAGGCCACGGTTTGCATGCCGGCATCGGGCCGGGCCGCATCAGCGCACCAGGCTTTAGCGGCTGTGCCGCTACGTGGCCCGGCACCTTTAACTTGCCGGAAAAAAAGAACTTGCCCCCGAATATCGCCTGCGGCGAAATAAAAATGGCTGCCAATCGGTCCTTGATGGGGCGCTTCGCTGTGGCGGGGCATTCGGACTTATAAATATTTGATAGCAGGAGCAAATCATGACCAAGCAAGCATTATTGGCCGGTTTGGTGCTGGCCACTCTGGCCGGCGCGGTAAACGCGGGGGACAAATTCTACGACGTTACGATTACCAACATGACCCGGGGGCAGAGTTTCACGCCGATAGCGGTCGTGACGCATACCGATGAGATCAGTCTCTTTACACCCGGTGCGCCAGCCATAGCCGAGATTGTCGACGTGGCTGAGAGCGGCAACGTAGCGCCGCTGGCATCGTTGGCCGCGAGCCTGCCTGAACTGGTTGGCCCCGTCGCGACCAGTGAGGGCTTGCTCGGCCCGGGCGAAACGACAACGATCCGGGTAGGACGAGAAGGCAGATTTGACCAGATCAGCTTTGTCGCCATGCTGATTCCAACCAACGACACTTTCGTCGCCATCAACACGGTAGCCGCGCCAAAGGGCAAAGACGTGTTGCGTTTGAACGCGATTGCCTACGATGCCGGCTCAGAGGTCAATGATGAAAATTGTGCCAATATTCCCGGTCCGGTGTGTGGTGGTGTCGGATTGGCAGACGACGATGGCGAAGGTTATGTCCACGTAAGCGGTGGCATCAAAGGCATCGACAGTCTCGATCCGGTCGACTACGACTGGCGCAACCCGGTGGCCAGCGTCACGATTGTCAGAGCCAAGGGCTCCGACGACGGCGATGACGGCGACAACGACGACAAAGACTAGACGACAGGGGTCAGACCCGGCTTTTTGGGTCTGGCCCCTGTTTTTCATCGTCATGCTGGCTCGATGCAGCGTCATGGAAAAGCATCGATCCTGACGCCGGCCTGCCGCTATTTCGAAGCCCGAGACCATCCGCAGCTCTGTAGCGTGTTAACCGCGCAGGGCATCAACCGTCCGCCGGGGCACCCTGACTTTGGTGTGCTGGCCGTCAGCATTTTCGGCGCATCACCGAAACAAATCGCCCGACCCGCGGTTTTTCAGTTAAATGCTGCACTGCTCACAACATTATATTTCAAAGAGATGCGGGGAGTCTGACGACGGCGGCTCCGCGGTTTGCGGCCAGATCGGATCTGCGCGACACTTTGGGTGAAGGGAGTGTATCAGTAGCAAGAATCATAACTACCGGCGGTTGACCGGTCGGAAAATTATAATCAATCCTCTTTGGGGAGATCCACTCATGATCAAGAAAGTAATTGCGGCTCTGACGGTAGGCCTGCTGCTCGCAGTCAATGCCAATGCCGCCTCGATGTCGATCGTCGGACCGGACAAGGTTAGAGTCGGTGATACCTTCGAGCTGCAGATTTGGGGCGATTTCAGCGGTGAAGGCCTGATTGCCGGTGGCATCAACCTTTTCTGGGATCCCGCGTTGGTCCAGCTCAACTCGATCAATCTGAAGCTGAATACCGTCGCTGACTTTTCGTGCCCGGGCAGCGTTAACTGTCCGCCGAATACCGCCAACAGCGCGGTGATCGTCTGGGGTCAGTTCCTCACCGATCTGATTGCTCCGACCGACGTTCCGCCGACGTTGATGGCGAACCTGTCGTTCACCGCAACCGCTCCCGGCCTCGCCGTGTTCGACATGGTGACCAACGGCGCCCTTACGGGTGGCTGGTTCGGTGCGGGCTTCACCCCGATCGACGATCCGACGTTCGGCTTGCACACGATGGGGATCAACATTCCGCTGCCTGCTGCCGTCTGGTTCATGATTGCCGGCCTCGCTTCGCTTGCGGGATTTCGCCGCAAGTAAGATCTAAGGGGCCGCCTGGTATCACGTGATGAACCGCGGCGCCGGCCGCGGCTCTGTGTTTCCAGACGGTGAGCTGCGCCGTGCGTTTTGTCCGAAATGTCACCTTGATTGTGTCCGAATCGCAGCTTATGGGGTTCCCCACAAAAACCGTGGTCTGTCCCCTATTTCTATGTTTCTAACCGCACTCGCTGTCGCCGCAACTCAGGCAGGTGCGGCAACCGTCGAGCATGACCACCGCGGCGGTATTGCACCGTATGCAAAGCTGGGCGCCGTCCGGGTACACGGACTCCGCGAACGCGTCCGTCTGACGCTTGCGGTCCTCGTACTCGGCCCGCTTTTCCTCGATCAGGCGCTGACGATGTTCGTCGATTTCAAGCGGTTGCAGCAGACCGATTTTCCGCAGATGGGTTTCGACCACGTGACCGAGTTCGGCGATGATCGACGGCATGTAGGTGCCACCGGATTTCCAGTAACCACCACGCGGATCGAAAACCGCTTTCAACTCGTCAACCAGGAACGTCACATCGCCACCCTTGCGAAACACCGCCGAGATAATCCGGGTTAAAGCAACGATCCACTGGTAGTGATCCAGGTTCTTCGAGTTAATGAATATCTCGAAGGGACGGCGTTGCTCGTGCTCGGTACCCGCATTGAGGATGATGTCGTTGATAGTTACATACATCGCATGGTCGGAAACCGGTGTCTTCACTTTGTAGGTTGAGCCTTCGAGCTCCTCGGGGCGGCCTACTTTCTCGTGCATGTGGATGACATTGGTCTCGGACTCGGTGGCAGTCGCGTCCGTGACCAGTTCCACAACTTTGGCCTGCTCTTTTACAGGCGGCGCTGCCTCGGTCGGTGCCTCGGCCGGCGCCTCGGTGTCTGTGACGACACCGCAATCAATAATCTTGCTGTCTATCTTGATCGGGTTCATTGGATTTAAGTCTTTATCAAATAAATGAGCTTGCGCGAGCAATGAGCGTTTTCACTCTGCCGGCGATTTGTGCAAGTCAGAACTTGCCGTAGTAACCCTCCTTGAGGGCATCAAACAGGTTGGCGGCTGTGTGTGTTTCACCGTCGTACTCAATTTCTTCATCGCCCTTGACCTCCAGCACCTGGCCGTCTTCGAGCGCAAAGCGATAGCGGGTATTCTTCAGATCCTCTTCCTTGACCAGGACGCCCTGGAACGCTTCCGGGTTAAAGCGGAAGGTTGTGCATCCCTTGAGACCCTTCCTGTACGCGTACAGATAAATGTCCTTGAAGTCTTCGTACGGGTAGTCGGTGGGAACGTTCGCCGTCTTGGAAATCGACGAGTCGACCCATCGCTGGGCCGCCGCTTGTATGTCTACATGGGCCCTGGGCGTGATGTCTGCTGTCGTAATAAAGTACTCCGGCAGGGCCTCCTGACCGTTGCCATCGGCCGTGGCATTGGCGTTGATCAACTCGCGATAAGCCAGCAACTCGAAAGAGTACACGTCGACTTTTTCTTTGGTCTTGCGGCCTTCGCGAATTACATTGCGAAAGTAATGATGCGCAAAACTCGGCTCAATACCGTTACTCGCGTTGTTCGCCAGTGACAGGGAGATGGTGCCCGTAGGCGCAATGGAACTGTGGTGCGTAAACCGCGCGCCCACCTCCGCCAGTTCGTCGACCAGTTCGGGGGCGACCTCACCGATGCGTTCCATGTAACGGCTGTAACGGGCATGCAGCACACGACCCGGTATCCTGGCGCCCGCGCGCCAGCCGTCACGCGCCATCTTTGGCCGTTCCCGCAGCATGTCTTCGGTGACGGCGAATTCCTCCAGCATTATCGGCGCCGGGCCTTTTTCCTTAGCCAGCTCCAGCCCGGTCTGCCAGCCGGTCAGCGCAAGTTCGCGCGCAACACGCTCGGTAAACTCAACCGAAGCCTCTTCGCCGTATTTCATCCGCAGCATCGTAATCGTGGAGCCAAGACCGAGAAAACCCATGCCATGACGTCTTTTGCCAATGATCTCCTCGCGCTGGCGTGATAACGGCAAGCCGTTAATTTCCACGACATTGTCCAGCATACGAGTAAATATTCGTATGACCTTATTGAACTGTTCCCAATCAAATTTCGCGTTCTCGGTGAACGGCTCGCGTACGAAACGGGTCAGATTGACCGAGCCAAGCAGACAGCTGCCATAAGGCGGCAGCGGTTGCTCGCCACATGGGTTGGTCGCGCGTACGTCCTCGCTGAACCAGTTGTTATTCATTTCATTGACGCGGTCGATCAGCACGAATCCCGGTTCGGCAAAATCGTAGGTGGAACTCATGATGAGATCCCACATACGCCGTGCGGGCATTTTCTTATAAATCCTGCAGGCAACCAGCCCATCTTCGCGCTGCAGATAATTTTCATCACTCGGCCAGTGGCGCCAAACGACTAACTCGGGATCTTCCAGATCGATGCTGTCCGCCGCCTGTTCGGCCTCGGAAATAGGGAACGCCAGCGACCAGTCTTTGTCGTCCATCACGGTCTGCATAAAATCGTCGGTGATCAGCAACGACAGATTGAACTGACGCAGCCGTCCGTCTTCGCGTTTGGCGCGGATAAAGTCGATTACGTCCGGATGACCGATATCGAACGTAGCCATCTGCGCACCGCGCCGGCCACCGGCCGATGACACGGTAAAACACATGCGATCGTAGATATCCATGAAAGACAACGGCCCCGAAGTGTGCGCCCCTGCTCCTGAGACATATGCACCACGGGGTCGCAGCGTAGAAAACTCGTAACCGACACCGCAACCGGCCTTCAGCGTCAGTCCTGCCTCGTGCACTTTGCCGAGGATATCGTTCATCGAATCACTGACCGTGCCGGACACGGTGCAATTGATGGTCGACGTTGCCGGCTTGTGTTCCTGGGCCCCTGCATTTGAAACGATACGACCGGCCGGTATGGCGCCATGACGCAACGCCCAGAGAAACCGTTCGTTCCAGCGTTCCCGCCGGTCCGACGGCTCGACATCCGCCAGCGCCCGGGCGACCCGCCGATAAGTATCGTCGAGGGTGTCGTCGACGGTGCTCCCGTCGCGTGCGCACAATCGATATTTCTGCTCCCATATATCGATGGAGGCCGGTTGATAAGGAATTTCTGCCACCGTCGGTGCCAACTTGAGCGCTGTCGTCATTCTAGGATCCGCTCCCCATGGAAAAAGCTGTTATTTGATTCCGTCGCCCCGGCCCGCCCGGCCGGATCTCCCCACCACTGCTGCAGGTGTTGTTGGTGCGCCTGGCGGCGATACAACATCTTGTGCAGCGGACCTAAAGACTAGGGCCCACCCGGGTCACTGTCAAGACCCGAAAGGCTGTCCGAAGTGATAAAGTTTTTTATTAAAAATCAATATATTGTGCATAACTTGTGGAAAAGTTGTTGAGTTTTTTCGGGGTATTTTTATTGTCACAAAATGATGACCAAACACAAGATGTTGTGTTTGCGCCGGACGCAAATTTTGCGGCTTATGTCAAGCCCTCCTGTCGCGCCGGCGCCTCTCTTGAAAAGCTCATCGAGGCCCCCAAATCAAGTAGACACAGTATTTTTACGATCCGATGGAGGAACCAACATGAACCTGATGCGATATGAACCGTGGGGTCCGGCCCGCTCGCTGCACCGCGAGATCGAACGGCTGTTTCGGGATACGAGCCGCAGCCCTGACGTTGTCGCTGACTGGGTACCCGCCGTGGACCTGAGCGAAGAAGACGACCGTTTCCTTTTGCATGTCGACGTTCCCGGAGTCGACCCCAAAGACATTGATATTGCTGTCGAAGATGGCGTCCTGTCACTGAGCGGTCAGCGCGAGTCGACCGCCGGAGACCAGAAGGAAGGGCTCCGACGTGCCGAGCGCGTCGCTGGCAAATTCTTCCGCCGCTTCACACTTCCTGATGGCATCGACCCCGAGGCTGTGCTGGCGCGCAGCGAGAATGGTGTACTGGAAATCAGCATTCCCAAGGCCACTCAGGCACAGCGAAAACGCGTTCTGGTTGACGTAAACTGAACGCTGGCAACGGCCAAACAGGGGTGATGGTGCGGAACCATCGCCCTTGTTTCGCTGTCCCTGTCTGATACCGGGCGTCGATTTGCCGCCACCAGGCGCCACGAATACCATTGCTGTCTGATTTTTCGGGAGACTAAAGCCCATGGCCGTACGGGTTTCCATCGCAGCCGCCATCATGCTACTCAGCGCATGGTCGCTGAAGGCTGCCCTGCCTCTGGAAGTCGAAGGACAAAAGGTGCCTACGCTCGCGCCTATGATCAAAGAGGTCGCACCCTCGGTGGTCAACATCGCCATCCGCGGTAGCGTCGAGGTCGCAAACAATCCGTTTTTCGATGATCCGTTCTTTCGACGTTTTTTTAATGTCCCCGATCAACCACAACGGCGTCAATTTCAAAGCGCCGGCTCTGGTGTCATCGTTGACGCCGAGAATGGTTACATACTCACGAATGCGCACGTCGTTAGCAATGCCGAAGAAATCGAGGTGTCGCTGCTGGATGACCGCACCCTGGAGGCGAAAGTCATTGGTTCCGATACCGGCTCAGACATCGCTGTAATACAAGTCGATCCCGTGTCGCTGGACCAGATCGCCCTGGGCGATTCCGACCGCCTCGAGGTCGGCGATTTCGTCGTTGCAATCGGCAATCCGTTCGGTTTCACAAATACGGTTACTTCCGGAATCGTCAGCGCACTCGGACGCTCCGGGCTCAATCGCGACGCCTATGAGGACTTCATTCAGACTGATGCGCCGATCAATCCGGGTAACTCCGGTGGCGCACTGATCACTCTCACCGGCGAGTTGATTGGCATCAATTCGGCAATTATCTCCAACAGTGGTGGCAATCTCGGTATCGGTTTTGCCATTCCGATCAATATGGCGCGATCCATCATGGACCAGATCGTCGAATTCGGCGAAGTTCGCCGTGGCCTGCTGGGTGTGAACATTTACACACTTACGCCCGCGCTCGCGGAAGCCTACGGACTCGAGACAGAACAGGGCGCGCTCGTCGCCCAGGTCATGCCGGGTTCTGCTGCAGAAAAGGCCGGCGTCGAAGCCGGCGATGTCATCGTCGAACTCGAGGGCAATCCGGTCGATGACGCCGGCGAGTTACGCAACGCCGTTGGTCTGTTGCGCGTCGGCGACGTCGTCAAGCTGGAAGTGATCCGCGATGGCAAGCGCAGGAAATTAACCGCCGAATTGAGCAGTACGGACAGTCAGCAGCTCGCGGCACGCGAGTTGCCTGCCGGTCTGCAGGGCGCCGAATTGTCGGAGCTTCCTGACAACCGCGATTACCGGGGTATCGACGGGGTGCTGGTTGCAGCCGTGGAGGCCGGTAGTGCGGCCGCCCGGCGCGGCCTGCAGGAAGGCGACGTCATTACCAAGGTCAACCGGACCCGCATCGACAGTCTGTCGACTTTTCGGGAGGCCATCGCTGCTTCCGAGTCGCTGGTGTTGACCATCCGCCGCGGCAGCGCGCACCTGCTGCTGATTCTCTGACGAGATAGCCGGAGGGCAAAAAAATGTCGCCCGGCCGAGGGGGACCGGACGACTAGGGAGAGTACGCTCAGTTTAACATAACGCTCGGATGGTGCTAAATCCTTGGAATTGGTACAAATATGTGACCCGTTGCCCTTGTACGACGATTCCAGATCACTAAGCTAAAGGGACCTATGTATCGAACCGTCCCGCTAATCGCCGCCCTTCTGTTGATCGTGCCCCAGATGGCTCCGGCCAACTGGTCGCAGCGTCTGCAGGATCAGCGCGAAGCGTTTCGCGAGGCGTGGCCCAAAGCCCTCGACGGCGATGCTGCGTCGCTCCGGCAAAACCAGCTGTTGCTGGCCGACTATCCCCTTTATCCGGACCTGCAGGCCGCTTGGCTGCGCTCGCAGCTCGGTCCAATCAATGACGAT
>JAOTXR010000346.1 GCA_029862285.1 Gammaproteobacteria bacterium | reverse complement strand
GAAAAAACAAATTCGCGTCGAACAGATACGCAAATTGATCGAGCACTTGACCCTTACCAGTCAGATGCAAGGCTACAAGGTGGCAACCATCGATCCGGCCGATGCAATGAATGCGAATGCTCAGAACAGTCTGCTAAAGACACTTGAGGAGCCGCCAGCACAGACCGTTTTGATATTGGTCAGTAGTCATGCAGCGGCGCTCGCGCCAACAATACTGAGTCGGTGTCAGAGTGTACGTTTCACCAGTCCGCAACCAGGACAGGCGTTGGCGTGGCTGCAAGAGCAGGGTGATGCCGATTGGGAGCAGTTGTTGCAGCTGGCCTGGGGCGCGCCACTCGCTGCGCTCGAATTGGGGCGTGCTGACGCGGCTGAGATGGGACAAAAACTTGCCGAGCAGCTGGACGAGCTAATGGCCGGGCGGGTCGATGCGGTCAGCGTGGCCGAGAATTGGGCGACGGATCACCTGTCCTTGAGGCTGCGCTGGCTGCAGCAACAGGTCTACGGGATGATCCAGTGGCAGATTTTGGGCCAGGCACCGGAATTGGTTCACAAAACGCTGCAAAGAAGCTTGCAAAACCGCATATCAGCCCTTAGTTTGACAGAATCGTACCGCTACCTGGATCGGCTGCAACGCGTAATCGGACTGACGGATCGAGCGATCAACCAAACGCTGACCCTGATGCCGTTGCTGGCCGCCTGGGCCGACGGGCCCCGTTTTGAGCAAACTATCACTGATACGCTATGAGCAAACCCGGACTACTCACTCTGACGATTAAAGACAAGAGCGCCCTGTACCTGGCTTATATGCCATTTGTCCAGAATGGCGGTCTGTTCATTCCAACCAACAGCACCTACCGCCTGGGCGACGAGGTCTTCATGCTTCTGAACCTTATGGATGAGAAGGAGAAGTTGCCGGTGGCTGGACGGGTCATCTGGATGACGCCAAAAGGCTCGCAGGGCAAGCGTACGACGGGTATTGGGGTGCAGTTCAGCGATCAGGACAGTGGCAACACCCAGCGAAAAATAGAGAATTACCTTGCCGGGGCGCTCGGCGGCGATAAGCCAACCCATACCATGTAACAAAAAGGCCGCCTCTAAGGGCGGCCTTTTCAGATCCAGAGCGTCGACTTTAGTCTGATTCGTCAGGGGCACCGGACATCGTCAGCCCGCCCCTCAGCACGTAAACGTTGAACCCACGTTCGCTGAGTATATAGGCGCCGGCGGAACTGCGGCGCCCGGTGTCGCAGCACACGACATAGCGGATTTCCGGATCGAGGGTTTTCAGTTTCAGTCGAATAAAGTACAGCGGAATGTTGATCGCGGCTTCCTGGTGGAAATTGTCGAATTCACTGGGCAGACGCACATCCAGCCATTTGCCGCCGTCGCCGATGATTTCCAGGGCCTTGTCATAGTCGATCCACTCGAGCATCGGTTCATTCAGCAGCCTGTTGAAATCTTCTTTTTTCAGCCGCATCAGGGAGCCATCGGTAAGCATCGTGACCGTCGCATTGCGTTTTGCCTCAGAAATAAGTGCTTCTTCGCCAAAAGTGTCGCCCACGCGAAGCTCGGCTAGCTTGATGCCGTCTTTGTTCAGTGGTGTTTCGCGAGTAACAGCACAACGCCCGTCGGTAATCGCATAAAAGAAATCGCCTTCGTCGCCTTGCTTGATAACAATATCGCCGGCTTTGTACTGGATTTTCTCCATGCGCATGAAAATCGCCTGGATGTTTGCCGGCGGGATCTTGTGAAATGCTTTTGTCTGCAAAAGCGTCGTCATCCAGTCGTCGCCTTCGGGTGTTTCGTCGGCCCGCAGTTCGTTGACTTCATAGGAACCTGTCTGATCCCAGGTCAACATAACGTCCAGCAGATCGCTATCGATCGAAATGTACTCAACTTTGCTTCGCGCCCGGGCCGAGACTTTGCGTGGCAGCATCGGGGCCAGCGGGTGTTTGGCTTCGTCACTGCCGCCTTCGATAACTCTGACCACCTTGGAATCAGTGCGAAGTTCTACTGCGCCGGTGAGTACGTAAATGGTCCGTTTGGCGGCGTCCCCTTCCTTGAAAAGATAACGGCCACCACCGACCTCCTGGACTGAGGTCTTCTTCATCAGGGCCTGAAGATTTTCTGCTTTCAGCCCGTCCAGCGGGGACAGCGACTTAAGCAAGCTTACGGTGACCTGTTTTTTCGACATTTGCTTCGCCGTTGTGCTCATAATGCGTTGATTTTCCGAGAAAAAGGGTGGTAACGGATTCTTACAGGGCGGAGTCTACCATAACGTTCAGAAGCTCCGTCACAACCCAGTTCACGGTTTGGCTTAGGCTGCGGAGGGCTCCCGCCGGGGATTTTCCCAGCCTGCATCCGGTTTGAAGCGGTCACCGTATTGTGACGCCAGACCCTGCAATACCGCGACAATCTCCTGATGACCACGGCTACCGGCATAGTGCATGGGACCGCCCCGGAATGGCGCGAAGCCCGTCCCAAATATTACGCCGCCATCAAGCAGGTCCTGATCCTCAACGACCCCCTCTCGAAGACATGCCACCGCCTCGTTGATCATGGGCAACATCAGCCGATCCTGCAGGTTGGCGGGCATATCGTCTTTGTCGACCGAAGGCTTGACTGCCTTGCCTTTGCGCCACTCATAGAAACCCCGGCCACTCTTGCGGCCGAGCTGTCCGGCAGCGACCTTCTCGGTGAGTTGAGCAGGCACAGTCAGACCAAACTCGGTCTCAAAAACTTGCGCTACAGATGCGGCAACATCGAGCCCGACGGTGTCTGCGAGTTCCACCGGACCCATGGGCATCCCGAAGTCGGTGGCCGCCTTGTCGATTAGCGGTAGTGGTACACCTTCCTCGGCAACACGCACCGCCTCGATCATGTAGGGCATGAGTACGCGATTGACCACAAATCCCGGCGCGCTTCGGCACGGCAAAGGCAGCCGGTCTATTTGACGTGTAAATGCCAGTCCCTTGGTCACTTCCATTTCGTGGGTGCTTGCCGTGTGTATGACTTCAACAAGCGGCATCATCGG
>JAOTXR010000028.1 GCA_029862285.1 Gammaproteobacteria bacterium | reverse complement strand
ACTTCGCTCTGGGCGAAATTATCCAGAGTCTTGTACGCGGCAATGCCGTATTCATTGAGCCCACCGGGCTTGTCATCACGGCTAAACACAACTACGTCATGGCCGAAACACGCCAGGCGATGGGCACAGGACAGACCCGCGGGCCCGCCACCGACCACTGCAACCCGCCTGCCCGTCGCCGGCGCCCGGCTAAATAGCCGGGTCTGCTCTGCGTAGATCGGATCGGTCGCATGACGTTGCAGCAAACCGATCTCCACCGGCTTATCGGCGTGCGTATTTCGCACACAGGCCTCTTCGCACAACACTTCGGTCGGGCAAACACGGGCACACATGCCACCCATGATGTTTTCCGACAATATCGTGTGTGCGGCGCTCTTGATGTTACCGCTGCGTATACGCTGGATAAAACCCGGGATATCGATGCCTGTCGGGCACGCCGTCGTACAAGGCGCGTCATAACAAAAGTAACAACGATCGGATTCGATCAGCGCTTCTGAGTGACTCAGCGGCCGGTGCAGATCGGCAAAGTTCTGCTCGATTTGTGCATCATTCAGGCGGCCCGACCTGATATCCGGTTTTTGACTCACCGATAGGGCCTTATCGCTCTACTTTCGTCGGCCTGGCCAGTTCAGCCTGGCGATTCAGTGCATCGTAGTACGGAGCAAATGGTGGCCGGTTCACATACTTGCCGGCGCCCCGCTCTACCCGCAGTTCGCCATCGGCAAACACCACTTTGCCGGCACTCAAGGTATGCGAGGCACAGCCCTGCACTGTCATGCCTTCAAAGATATTGAAATCGATATTCTGTTTATGTGTTTTTGCCGAAATTGTTTTGCTTGCCGACGGATCCCACACGACCAGGTCGGCATCGGCACCCACTGAAACGCTGCCCTTGCGTGGGTAGATGTTGAAAATCTGGGCGGCGTTAGCAGAGGTTATTTTTACGAACTCGTTCATCGTCAGTTTTCCGGTGCGAACACCGTGATGCCACAACACCTCCATCCGATTTTCGATCCCCGCCGTGCCGTTCGGGATGAGACGGAAATCGTCTTTACCGGCAGCCTTTTGATCGGCACAGAAGCAACAATGATCTGTTGCGGTGGTCTGCAGGTTGCCAGACTGCAGTCCGTGCCATAACGCAACCTGGTGATCCGGGGAACGGAACGGTGGACTCATCACATGGGCCGCGGCCCGCTCGAAATCGGTATCGCGATAGACCGAGTCGTCGACCAGCAGATGCCCGGCCAGTACTTCGCCAAATACACGCTGGCCTTCGTTGCGTGCCCGCGTGATGGCCTCCAGTGACTGCCGGCAGGAATTGTGGACGACGTAAAGCGGTACGCCCAGGACCTCCGCGATACGGATCGCCCGATTGGCCGCCTCGCCCTCCACTTCCGGTGGGCGCGACAACGGGTGCCCTTCCGGCCCGGTGATCCCTATCTCGTACATCTTCTGCTGCAGGCGGTAAACCAGTTCGCCGTTTTCGGCATGCACGGTGACAATGGCACCCAACTGCAAAGCTTTGCTAAAGCTGTTCACGAGAATCTCATCATCAGCCATGATGGCGCCTTTGTACGCCATGAAATGCTTGAAGCTGTTGACGCCATAGTCACGAACCAGTGTTTCCATGTCGTTACCGACGCTGTCGTCCCACCAGGTTATTGCAACATGGAAGGAATAATCTGCCACGGATTTTTCTGCCCACTCGCGCCACTGCCGGTACGCCTCGAGGATATTCTGTTGCGGGTTGGGGATGACAAAATCAATGATCATCGTTGTACCACCGGCCAGCCCGGCCGCGGTGCCGGTGTAAAAGTCTTCACTGGCAACAGTGCCCATGAATGGCAATTGCATGTGTGTATGCGGATCGATACCACCTGGCATGACATATTGCCCACCGGCATCGACAATCTCGGCGCCCCCCGGCGCATCGATGCTGTCGCTGACCGCGACTATCCTGCCGTCGTCGCACAACACATCGGCGCGGCGTGTCTTCCCGGCCGTTACGACGGTTCCACCTTTGATCAGTACCGACATAGCTCTTACCTCTATCGACTGGCCGCATCACTGCGGCACATTAGATAATAGATGATCCCGCCAAGGATCGAGCCGGTAAACCAGCCATAATCATAAAACCAGCTGATCCTGCCGCTGGTAATGGCTATCAGCGTAAGCGCCACCGGCACCAGAAACGCGACAAAACCCGGTATATGCCATGCCGGGTAGCCCGCATTGTCCTTGTACAGCGCAGGCACATCGTAGTGCTGCTTCCTGACCAGGAAATAGTCGACAACCATGATGCCCGCAATCGGCCCCAGCAGACTCGAGTAGCCGATCAGCCAGTTCGAATACAGGCTCTCGATGCTGACGTCTGTGTCGAGCCAGCCGAGCTTTTTCAGGAGCTCCCAGCTCATCAGCGCAATACCGATGATGCCGGTCAGTATCACACCCTTGTTCTCGTTAATGTATTTTGGCGCGACGTTCTGGAAAACGTTTGTTGGAGAAACTATGTTCGCGGCCGTATTCGTCGAAATTGTCGCGAGGATGATCACCAGCATCGCGAGCACCACCCAGAACGGACTGTCGATCCGGCCGATCAGGTTGATAGGATCAGAAATAGTCTCGCCGACGAGCTCAGTCGATGCAGCCGTCATGATGACGCCCAGACCGGCAAACAGGAACATTGTCAGCGGTAAACCGATAATCTGACCGATGACCTGAGATCGCTGCGAGCGCGCATAGCGACTGAAATCGGGGATATTCAGCGACAGCGTCGCCCAGAACCCCACCATGGCCGTCAAGGCCCCGCCGAACCTGGGCCAAAACGACGCATCGGCGGGGCGTACCGCCGGCGCCGACAAAACCTCGCTTATGGAGACTTTTGGAGCAGCCCAGATAACCAGACCGGCCGCCACGGCCAACAACATGGGTGCAGCCAGTGATTCGAGATGTTTGATCGATTCAGAGCCGCGAATGACCACAACAATGTTGGCGAACCAGAAAATAAAAAATCCCAGCACTTCCCCGATTTGACCAAGTGCGGCCCAACTTTCGAAAAGTACTGACAACAAAATATGTATGGCGTAGCCGCCGAACAAAGTCTGAATGCCAAACCAGCCACAGGCGACGAGCGCGCGAATCAGCGATGGCACGTTTGAGCCGATAATCCCGAAAGACGCCCGCAGTACAACCGGGCAAGGGAGCCCGTAGCGCGTGCCCGGAAATGCATTCAGCGTCAGCGGGATCAGCACGATCACGTTCGCGATCAGGATCGTCCACAGTGCCTCGGTTACCGAAAGACCAAAAGCGGCGGTCAAAATTCCCCCGAGCATGTAAGTCGGGACGCAGATCGCCATGCCGACCCACAGCGCGGCAATATTCCAGCGGTTCCAGGTGCGCTGCGCGGCTTTGGTCGGGGCGATGTCTTCGTTGTAACGCGGGCTGTTTTTGATGTCGGCGCCGGCCTCGAGTTCGTAAAACTCGCCGACCTGAACCATTCGGCTGTGCATCACCTGGCGTGAGGGTCCCTGCACGCCCTAGCCCTCCGTCAGCGGTCCGTAAGTTTCCGGCCGGCGATCACGGAAGAACTGCCAGGTATTGCGTACCTCGCGCACCATCTCCAGGTCGATTTCGTGTACCAGCAATTCGTCATCGCCATAACTGGCCTGTGCTTCGATCTGGCCGCGTGGATTGACGATGTAACTCGAGCCGTAGAACTCGCCCATTTGCTCGGCCCACGGTTCTTCGGTGCCTACCCGGTTAATTGCACCTATAAACACGCCATTGGCCGCGGCCGATGCCGGCTGCTCGAGTTCCCACAGGTACTTGCTCAGGCCCGCAACGGTTGCTGAAGGATTCAGAATGTACTCGGCGCCATTGAGCGCCAGCGCCCGCCAGCCTTCCGGAAAATGCCGGTCATAGCAAATGTATACGCCGAGCTTGACATAGGCCGTGTCGAATACCGGGTAGCCCAAATCGCCGGGTTTAAAGAAAAACTTCTCGTAAAAACCCGGATCGACCTGTGGAATATGAGACTTGCGGTACTTGCCGAGATAATTGCCGTCAGCGTCGATTACCGCGGCGGTGTTGTAATAAACACCGGGCATGGCTTCTTCGTAGATCGGTACCACAATTACCATGTTGTGTTTTTTTGCGTACTCCTGCATCAGACGCGTGGTGTGCCCGTCGGGAATCGGTTCTGCGGCCGCGTACCACTTGCGGTCCTGACCGGGACAAAAATACGGTTGCGTGAACACTTCCTGGAAGCACAGCACCTGCACCCCCTGGCTGGCAGCCTCTTTGATATACGGAATATGTGCTTCGAGCATCAGATCGCGGATCTGATGCGGCTCCATTGAGGTATCGCCTTTGAGCGCCATCTGGATCAGACCACACTTGAGTTTCTGCATGTTGTTCACCCCATAGACTAGGTGCCCATTCTGGCAAACGGGCATTTATCAATCAATAGCTTAGCATCAAGCGCAGGCGGCATTGGTGATGCGCGGGGGCCGGGTTTAAACTGACCGGATGACATTGAAAGCCGATCAGATAGAAGCTTACTGGCTGCCGTTCACCGCCAATCGTGATTTCAAAAAGAAACCGCGCGTTATTTCCGGCGCCAACGGACATTACTACACCACCAGCGACGGCCGGCGTCTTTACGACGCGTTTTCCGGATTGTGGACTTCCGGTGTCGGTCATTGCCATCCAAAAATCGTCGCGGCGGTGCAAAACCAGGTTGCAGAAATGGATTACTGCATGGGTTTCCAGGCCACCAACGACAAGGCCTGTCAACTCGCCGGCGAGCTGTGCGAGATTGCGCCCGGCGATTTCGATCACTGTTTCTTTACCAACTCCGGATCCGAATCGGTCGATACCGCACTCAAGATTGCCCTGGGTTATCACCGGGCGATCGGCGACGGGCATCGTACACGTCTGATCGGCCGCGAACGCGGTTACCACGGCGTCAACTTCGGTGGCATCTCCGTCGGTGGTATGGCACCCAATCGCAAAGTATTCAGTGCCAACCTGATTCCGGGTGTCGATCACCTGCCCCACACCCATAACCTGGAGCACAATGCTTTCAGTAAAGGCCAGCCTGGATGGGGCGCACACCTGGCCGATGAACTGGAACGCATCGCTGCGCTACATGACGGTGGCAACATCGCGGCAGTCATCGTCGAACCAGTTGCCGGCTCGACCGGTATCCTGCCGCCACCGGTGGGTTATTTGGAACGGCTGCGGGAAATCTGTGACAGGCACGGCATCCTGCTGATCTTCGACGAAGTAATCACCGCATTTGGCCGTGTCGGTGCCGCGTTTGGTGCTGAACGCTTTGGCGTCATGCCCGACATTATTACCACCGCCAAGGGACTTACCAACGGCGTGATCCCGATGGGTGCGGTCCTGGTGCGCGATAAAATCTACAATGCGTACATGCATGGGCCGGAACACATGATCGAGTTGTTCCATGGCTACACCTATTCGGGACACCCGGTTGCGGCGGCCGCAGGCATTGCGGCGCTGCAGATTTACAAAGACGAAGGCACCTTTGAACAGGCCCGTGCCCTGGAAAGCCACTTTGCCGAAGTGCTGCATTCACTGGCCGATCACCCGCTGGTAATTGATGTACGTAATTTCGGTCTCATGGGCGGCGTGGAGCTGGCGTCACGCGCCAATGCCCCTGGCGCGCGCGGCATGGAAACCTACAAAACGTGCTTCTGGGACGAAAACCTGGTGATCCGCAACGGCATGGATATTTTGCAGTTCGCGCCCTTTTTGAACTCGACACCCGACGATATTACGAAGACATTCGAGACCATCCGTCGGGTGCTCGATGGCATCGCATAAATCCGGAGCTCCAATGACTTTGCAGGCGATCAAACCCGAGCCCGGCAGCACTGTCGGTCACTACATCAACGGCGAGCTCGTCGCCGACAGTAACCGCGTCATACCGGTCTTTAATCCGGCCACCGGCGCCGTGTCACGTCACGTCGCGATGGCCTCGCAAGACACCGTGGGGCGTGCCATCGCCGCTGCAAGCGAAGCCTTTCCGGCCTGGCGCAATACGCCACCGTTGAAACGCGCCCGCATCATGTTTCGTTTCAAGCAATTGCTGGAACAACATGCGGATGAGGTCATTGCACTGTTGACTAACGAGCACGGCAAGGTGCTCGACGATGCCCGTGGCGAGTTTTTGCGTGGTGTGGAGGTGGTCGAATATGCCTGTGGCGCACCCGAATTGCTCAAGGGAGAACACACGAAAAATGTCGGCCCGAACATCGACAGTTGGTCTGAATTACAACCACTCGGCGTGGTCGCCGGCATCACACCGTTCAATTTTCCCGCGATGGTGCCAATGTGGATGTACCCGATGGCGATTGTCTGCGGCAATACCTTTGTCCTGAAACCATCCGAAAAAGATCCCAGTGCGCCAATGTTGTGCGCCAGGCTCTTCAGCGAGGCCGGTCTGCCCGACGGCGTGCTCAATGTCGTCAACGGCGATAAAGAAGCTGTGGCTACGCTGCTCAGCGACCCGCGTGTCGAGGCGGTCAGCTTTGTCGGCTCGACTGCAGTGGCTGAATACATCTATCAAACCGGTACCCGCAATGGCAAACGGGTGCAGGCGCTGGGTGGGGCAAAGAATCACGCCATCGTGATGCCCGATGCCGACATGGAAAACGCCGCATCGGCCCTGATGGGCGCGGCTTTCGGTTCCTGTGGCGAGCGCTGTATGGCCATCTCGGTCGCGGTGTGTGTCGGCGAGGAAACCGCCAATACCATCGTCGGCAAGCTGCAGCAAAGAATCGATGAACTCAAGGTCGGTGACGGTACCGACAGCAATAACGATATGGGTCCGCTGATCACCGGCGAGCATTTCGAGAAAGTGAAAGGCTATGTCGACCAGGGCGTCACCGAGGGCGCCAGACTCGTAGTCGATGGTCGCGGATTGTCCGTAGCCGGACGTGAGGATGGGTTCTTTCTCGGCGCCTGTCTGTTCGACCAGGTCAAACCGGGCATGCGCATCTACGAGGACGAAATCTTCGGCCCGGTGCTGTGCGTGGTGCGGGTCGATTCGCAGGAACAGGCCATGGGATTGATCGATGCGCACGAATATGGCAACGGCACCTGTATCTTTACCCGCGACGGCGAAGCGGCGCGTTATTTTGCCGACAACATTCGCGTTGGCATGGTCGGGATTAACGTACCGCTACCGGTACCGGTCGCAACGCACAGCTTTGGTGGCTGGAAACGCTCACTGTTTGGCGATCTTTATGCCTACGGCCCGGACAGCGTGCGTTTCTACACCCACCGCAAGACGATAACGCAGCGCTGGCCGTCCGGCGGCGTACGCGAAAAGACCCAGTTCTCGTTTCCCAGCAACGACTAAGACAGCCGTGGGACTCCGACGCGGCGCCTGGCTATTCGCATTCCTGATTCTGTGTGCTGCCTGCGGGCCACGGGTGCCGCTGGAGGCGCTACCCGAAATTCCTGCCGTGCCGACCGCGGATTTCCTCCCCGCCGTGCGCACGCAGCTCGACGATGCGCGCGCAAAACTCGACCAGGACCCGACAGACCCGACACACAATGGCCGTCTCGGGATGCTGTATCTGGTCTATAAACTCGACCACCAGGCCGAGACAGCACTGCGCCGTGCCCGGTTGCTGGCGCCGCGTCGTTTCGAGTGGACTTATTATCATGCCCAGGCGTTGTTGCGGCTCGGAAATTACGATAGGGCCACTGCGGCACTCGAGGCCGCAATCGCCCGAAAACCGGGCGATGTCGCCGCACGCATCCAACTCGGTGTCGCTCAGAGACGTAGCGGCGATCTCGGCGCGGCACAGCTTACGCTCACCGCCGTGCTGGAGGATGAAGCGGATCAGGTCGAAGCACGCTTCCAACTCGGTCGTGTGCTGCTGCGCCGGGGCGAGATCGATGACGCTATCGTCGCGGTCGAACAGGCGCTGGAACAACACGGCCCGTTCGCGGACGGTTATTTCGCGCTGGCCGAAGCCTATCGGCGCAACAGCGATCCGGCACGTGCGCAACAACAGCTCGGGTTGTTCGAACGTTACCGCGGTGTGCGATTGCAAGGCGGCGACCGCCTCATGGGACGGTTGCGTCAGCTGGATCGCAGCGCGAGATCGCTGCTGCATCGTGCCGATCAGCTCAATCGTCTGGGTCGCGCCGAAGAAGCAATCGAGCTGCTGCACCAGGCGGTGGCGGCCGATCCGGGCAGTCTCACCGCGCATTCGGCGCTGCTGTGGGCCTTTGGCAGCAAGCGCGACTTCGCCGCTGTCGATCGCCAGTTTGGTGAAGCCAGCGCGGTCAATCCGGACGATCCCACCCTGAACCGCAACCTCGGCCGCGCGCGCTTGCTCGAAGGACGCTATGTCGAAGCCGAGACGGCGTTGCGCCGTGCGCTGGAGCTGAACCCCGCGGACGCGACGGGGCTGGCAATGCTGGGCCAGGTACTCGAGCAACGCGGAGAGAACACACAGGCAGAAGCGATGTATCGCAACGCCCTGGAACATGACCCGCGTCAGATGCCGGCACACACGCGTCTGGCGGAGCGACTGCTGCAACGCCGGGCCCATACCGAAGCGGTGGCGCATCTCGAAGCAATCGCCCGTTACAGTGTCGGCAAAGAGACGGCAAAACACTGGCGACGCCTCGGTGAAAATTACGTCCGGCTCGAACGCGCGGATGCTGCGCGTGCAGCGTTCGAAACAGGCCTGAGCCGGGCGCGCGCAGACGGCAACCGCCAGGAAGAGACGCGCAACAGCCGCGCCCTGCAACGACTCGACAAAGAGAACAACCAATGAAAATACTGCACCCGCTATGGCTGGCTTTGGCCTGCACCGCCTGTTCGCCGGCACCGCAAACGGATCTAGCGGCACCGGCCGAAACCCCCGCTACCACTAAGCGCACGATATTCACCGACAGTGCAGCTGCCGCGGGTCTCGACTTTTATCATGCAAACGGCGCCAGCGGCGAGTATTACTTCCCGGAAATCATGGGCGCCGGCGTGGCGGTGCTCGATTACGATAATGACGGCGACCTCGACGTTTTTGCCGTGCAGGGAAAAATGCTGGATGAAAGCGCACAAGCATTATTCGCATTGCCGGAGACCCACGTGCCGGGCCATCGTCTGTTTCGCAATGAACTGATACCGGAGGGCGCCCTGCGTTTCACCGACGTCAGCGATGAGTCTGGCGTGAGTTCGGAGACTTACGGCATGGGTGTAGCCACGGGCGACTACGACAACGACGGCGACGTGGATATCTACGTCGCGAATGTCGGCTCGAACACGCTGCTACGCAACGACGGCGCCGGCGCTTTCTCCGACGTCACAACAAAGGCCGGGGTGGGCGACGAGCGCTGGAGCGTGAGCGCGAGTTTTTTCGACTACGATCGCGATGGTGACCTGGATCTGTTTGTAGCCAACTATGTGAGCTTTTATCTCAGCAACACCACGGCCTGTCGCAATCATGCGGGTCACCAGGACTACTGCGACCCGACCGTCTACAAGCCAGCCCGAGACCGTCTGTACCGCAACGACGGCAACGGACGCTTCAGCGACGTGACCGCGGAGACCGGCCTCGATGCGGCCTTTGGCAACGGCCTGGGCGTGACGGCAGCGGACTTCGATCTCGACGGCTGGCCGGATCTGTATGTAGCCAACGACAAAATGGCGAACCAGTTATGGATGAACCGGGGCGATGGACGTTTCGTCGATCGCGCGCTGATCGCCGGTGCCGCCTACAACGCCGATGGCGCCGCCGAGGCCAGCATGGGCGTGACCGCCGGTGACTATGACAGCGATGGCGACGATGACCTGTTCCTGACCCACCTCGGTGTGCAGACCAATACCCTGTACAGCAACGACGGTGAGGGCAGTTTTGTCGATGTGACCGAAGCGGCCCGGCTGGCGATACCGAGTCTTGGCTTCACCGGTTTTGGTACCGAGTGGTTCGATGTCGACAACGACGGTCGGCTGGACCTTTTCAGCGCCAATGGCGCGGTAGCGATCGAGACCGATCAAATGGGGATCGACCCCTACCCTTACCGACAGGCCGATCAGTTGTTCCGCAACGCCGGCGCGGGTCGCTTCGAGGATCTGGGCGTGGACGCCGCTCTGGGCGTGCAGGCGGTCAGCCGTGGCGCGGCCTTTGGCGATATCGACAACGACGGCGACCTAGACATCGTCGTCAGCAACAACAACGGCCCGTTGCGTCTGTTAATTAACGAAATTGGCAACGAGCAACATTGGCTCGCCTTGCGGCTGCTGAACAAAAGCAACCGCGACGCAATAGGCGCACGGGTCGCCGTGTTGCGCGCGGAGACTGAGCCGTTGTGGCGCCGGGTGCATACCGACGGCAGCTATGCCAGCGCCAGCGATCCCCGCCTGCATGTCGGTCTGGGCGGTACTGCGGATCCGGTCGCGGTGGAAGTCACCTGGCCCGATGGCTCACGCGAGCGCTGGACTGCCCTGGCCGCGGACACGCTGCACGTACTCACCCACGGCGGCGGTACCGCGGTCGGCCCATGAAAGCAAAAAAAGTGGTGCCGACCCGATCGGCCAAATAATCCTGACAACTTTTTGGGAGCCGAAAAAAAACGGCCCGCAAAGCGGGCCGTTTTTGGTTCCATTGAGGTGTTTGGTCAGGCAGCGACGCGGCGACGCATGCCGAACAGACCTACGAGACCGCTACCGAACAGCCACACGGCGGCCGGGATCGGCACGAGATTGTATTCAATCCACAGCGCTCCATCCCAGAAGGCGTCGGGACCACCGGCGATATCGTCGAAATTGATTTCGTAGAACTCGATCCACAGCAAGCCATCAGGCTTTAACACGAGGTTCGAGAGCTGTGAGCCCAGCGAAACCGCCGGATCTGAGACCTGTTGGCCCGGGAACAGATTCAGTACTTCCGTATCTCCGTTGGAGTTCGAGAAGCTGATTTGTGCCTCTTCCAGCCACGACGGTGCGACCGGTGTAAGGCGCACGTCCCACTGGATTTCCTTGATCACCGCGGGACCACCCAGATCCAGGTGAATGCTGAAGTTGCCCGGATCGCCCTGGAGGCCAAAGCTGGGCGTCTGGGAGAGATCGATATGGACAGATCCGGTCGATCCGGCATTGGCTATCGGTGACCACAGCGCAAATACTGCAATTGCGGCTAACAGCCGCATGGTTAAACTTTTCATTTTGAAGATCCCCTATTTGGATGTTTTTCTATGCATGCGGGCCCAAGTATAGCCCACAGGTAACTGCAAGCAACAATCGATTTAACTTAATCGTCTGACATAAACCATGATACTGTAATTGCTTGATTTCTAGGACCCTTCCACGTTCAATGATCACCGTTTTCAGAGCCAGACCGCGCCGCTTCGCGCACTTGATCACGCTCGGCG
>JAOTXR010000345.1 GCA_029862285.1 Gammaproteobacteria bacterium | reverse complement strand
TACGGCGGTCCGCACACCTATCCGCTGGTTGGCCTCGCACAGAAACTAAATTCGTACTGGCAGCTCGGCCTTGTTATGCCCGCACCATACCTGCGCTGGCATGGCAGCCCGCCGTGGTCGGCCCGGTTTCAGTTGCGGCCCACCGGATCGCGCTGGCGGGTACTGGACGCCGACACGGGTCTGGAATTCTATACGGTGGCGCGTGAAATGCGTCTGAGCGCCGATGTACGCTGGCAATTTGCCCGCTCGTGGCAATTCGAGGCGTCGCTGGGTGTCGGTTTCAATCGCAGCCTGTCCACTGTCGCAACCAATGGGAGACGCGTCGCTGCAGGGCTGGATGACGCCGCATTCGGCGCCATAGCGTTCCATTACAGTGGCCGAACCGCCAATAAGAAGTGACCGGGCGCACTGGCATGGGAATCGCAGAGGATCCGGAATAAGCATGCCGCCCGTTTAATTCAGTTTCTTGCTCACCCAGTACTTGGTTCCCTGCAGCGTGGCCTGTAACGCCAGCCCGTTTTCGGTCAACTGGTAAACGTTGACGCCACTGATCAGGCTCGCCGCCGTGCTGCCTTCACCGCCCCGATCCGAGGACTTGGCCGCCGCATCTGCCTGGCCGGAAAAATCCCAGCCGTTTTTTATGAAACCATCCAGTGCCTTGCGCGAGTGAAACACGAATACAGCACGAAAGTCTTTTACGCCGAGACCAATCCCGACACCGGCGCTACCCATGTTCATATAGGTGTCCTGGCCGCTCGCGTTGTCGTGAACTACCCCGCTGCCACCGGCGCCGGACAGAAATATGATGTTTACGCCGACGTTTGAAAACACGGCGTAGCCATCAGCGTTCTGAATCTCTTTACGCGTGTCCGGCTCTTCCTGGTAAAGCCGTTCAAGTACTTCGACCCGGGTTTTTTGAATTTTGGCACGCTTGTCCGCCTGCTTGTCGGCCAGCGCCTGTGTCGCCAGCAGCACTGCAACCAGGCTAAAAATAAGAGGTCGTGTCATGGTCTATCTCCAGGTTGACTGATCATTGAAGCGCCGAACCGATATCTCAGCAAGCAACCCACGCAGGGTTCGACCTCGCCGAACCCGATATTATCCATGTTCTGTCTGAATTGGGACTGAATGGGCCACCGAATTCATTGGTTGAGGGCTTTGAGCAGGATCAGACGCCTTCGACCAGCGGTTTCGCCTCAGGCCCTTCGTTGTAGACTGGCCCCTGATCACGGAGACGGCCATGACATTAAACTGGTTTGGTGTCGGCGCTCTCACAGGAGCGACCGGTGTAGCACTCGGCGCCTTTGGTGCGCATGCGCTCAAGAACCGGATAACAGCAGACCTGTTGACGGTTTTTGAAATTGGCGTGCGCTACCAGATGTATCACGCGCTGGCTTTACTGGCAGTCGGCTGGGCCGCCACGCGTTGGCCGGGTAGCTGGATCAACGCCTCGGGTTGGCTGTTCCTGGTCGGAGTAGTCGTATTCTCCGGCAGTCTCTATTTAATGACATTGACCGGCGCCCGCTGGCTGGGTGCGATCACACCCATCGGTGGACTGTGCCTGATCCTCGGCTGGATAACCCTGGCCATCGCCGCGTTTCGAGCATAATAACAATTTGGGTTCAGAACCCCCAGCCGCGGTGATCGGACGTGCCGGTACCATCTGGAGTTGCGGCAATACTGGCGAAGGACTTGTGGGATTGTGGCGCTAATTCTTTTCTATATTTCATAGACTCGCTTCAATCTAAACAGAGTTATCACGGCAGAGGCCTGGGATTGGGCATATGCTCGTTTCAAGAAAAAAATTGGGCACCGCTCAAACGTAGAAATTTTCGATATCGCACTTAGTGATAAAAATGGTGAGATACCATTTTACCAGAGTGGCGGAAATATTGGCGATTTTGTTGAAGAGCTGCCGAGCGGGTGGGACTTGTCCGGTTCGATCTCCAAGCCCAAAAATCACTTCCGGTTGTTCCCGGGCATTTCATTTCCCCATGAAATTCAAGTTAAGACCAAAACACTGGATAGTTGGTGTGCAGAGCAGGGAATTGATTCCGTCGATTTCATATGGATGGATGTGCAGGGCGCAGAAAGAAGTGTCTTCCATGGTGGCGCTGCCACATTAGCTAAAACACGGTTCTTGTATACCGAATACAGCAATTATGAGCTTTACGAGGGCCAGCCCTCATTGCAGCAAATTCTGGATGAACTCATCACTTTCCGATTAGTGACTCGTTACCCGGGCGATGTATTGCTGCAAAACGATCATGCTCAGGGATGACGCATATCTAAAATCCCAGACGCGTTAACCCGACGAAATTCCAGTTCTTGGTAGATTCCCTGGGCCCCTTGTTGACCCGGACCCGGGAATCAAGGCAGCACACCGTCTATTGTCATCTATACGCTCGGGCTTCGAGCAATATTCTCGTCACTTCGGCAAGCAAACAAGTAAACTACCCACCTTGTGAGGGAGGGATGATGTGGATCTGACTGCACATTGGGCGGGCATTGCCGCTGTAACCCTGTTTGTGGCGGCTTATGGCCTGGTGATTCTGGAGGAATACACCCACCTGAAAAAATCCAAGCCGGTCATGTTGGCAGCCGGCATCATCTGGTCGCTGATTGCCTATCAGTACGCCGGTACCGACCAGGCACACGCGCCAACCGAAGCAGTCGAGCACAACCTGACTGAATACGCGCAACTGTTTTTGTTCCTGCTTGCAGCGATGACCTACGTCAATGCCATGACCGAGCGCAATGTATTTGTGGCGCTGCGGGGATGGCTGGTCCGCCGCGCGTTCACCTATCGAACGATGTTCTGGATCACCGGTATATTGAGTTTTTTTCTTTCGCCGGTCATCGACAACCTCACTACTGCGCTGGTCATGTGTGCAGTTGTCATGGCCATCGGCGAGGGCAATGAACGATTTACCGGCATCGCCTGCGTCAATATCGTTGTGGCGGCAAATGCCGGTGGCGCATTCAGCCCGTTTGGCGACATTACGACGCTGATGGTCTGGCAGCACGGAACGGTAGATTTCTATGATT
>JAOTXR010000027.1 GCA_029862285.1 Gammaproteobacteria bacterium | reverse complement strand
GTTTTCGTTGACAAAGGTCTGCACCGCGTCCATTGCGCGTACCGAGGCCTTGGTCATGGGCATGTAGGCCGCCCAGCTGCCGTCACCGGTCGCGAGTGCCTTGTCCCAGCTATAGGCCACCAATGCTTCTTCTGAAATCGGCGCTCCCTCGTCAGGAAACTGCAACGGCTGATTGGGAATCTGCGAGACCGACGCCAGCACTGATCCCGAACCGGCCGCGATCGCAGCGCCAATACCAACTATCAGCGGGTCTATCGCACCCGGCGGATTGCTGCCACCGTTGATCAGCATTAACGCGGTCTGGGTGGTCACGACTTTCGGTATCACAATGAGGACCTGATGAGTCCATAGTCGCCGCTCGACTTCCTTCGCGCTGCGCCACTGCAGCGAATCCATCAACAGCGTGTAAAGCGTGAACCCGGCCTGTTCTTGCATATCAGTTAATGTGTAACTGTAAGCGGCATCCGGTGTGTAGACATATTCCTCCAGTGCGGTGGCGCTGCCTGAGCCCGCTGCAAAAGAAAACGGCGGAAACAGGGCAAGCTGAATTGTGGCGAGACTTATAAACGCGTACCGGCAGAGTTTTTTCATGCTCAACTCCATCTTATGGTGTACAGGACCACTCCTGGCAAAAGTTATCAGGTAGCAATGGCGCTGGCGATCTGGGCGGTGTCCGTGTATTGCTGGAACCTGATCACCTTGCCGTCATGCAATTGCCATACGTGGGCAAACTGTGCGCGTATCTCGCCACCGGTGCCTTTATGTTCCGCGTGATAGCGACCGGTGACGATAACGTAATCGCCGGCGTCAAAAAATTCCTCGTGGTCGAGTGACCAGTACTCCCACTCACCGGCCAGCCTGTTGAACACGCCATCGACCACTGCCTGTGGCCCGATATAGGGATTGCGATCCGCATAGGGGAAATTCTCCGCCTCGTTCCATTCGATGTCGGGATCCATAGAGGCCACAACCGCGGCAATGTCGCCCCGGCCAAAGGCGTCGTACATGTCGCGGACGACATTGATATTCTCAACCGACATATCTCCCCCACACTTTTTCATCCAACTGATCCAAGTGTAGCCGCAAAATACCGGAATCGCCGGGGACACCCGCAGGACCGGTGCACGGCAATCCCCCCTTCCAGGACACCCGGACATGGCTCCTGACGCCAGACCGCTACTTCAGGTGATTCGCACTCCCGGTTCGAGCCAGAACAGACTGCAGGCCGGTCAGGGCCACTGGTAGCATCAGGACCATTACGCCAATCTGAGTGCGTATTTCCTGGAAGTGCGACGTGAGCATCAGGGGACCGATGAGGATGAGAAAGCCAAACACGAAGGCGGCCCGGGAAAATTGATCGCTGCGGCGCCATCCGATGAAAACCAGAATCAGGGGGAGAGCGAACCCCAGAATCGGCGGATAGGTGATTTTCAGTTTTTGCAGATGACCGAGATTACGAGCAATGCTTTCCGCGATACTTCGAGGGAAGACGCCGTCAGGAATACCGATGCGCAGGGCTGCATATGTCCCAATGCTCAAAATGAACAGCCCCATTGTGCGCAGGGCCACGGTTTTCCAGTTCGCCTGCGAGACGTGAGCCAGAAAATACAGACCCGGAAGAGCGACGGAATCGAATTTGTTCAGAACACTGACGAACAAAATAAGCGCGCACCATCCGATACGATCTTCCCGGACCGCCCAGGCGAACAGCAGCCAGAGCAGTACCCCTGGCCGGTCCCATGGATGAAAATAATGAAACGCGTAGGTCAGGGGCATCAATGCGGCCAAAAACAGTACCGCGATAAGGCCGTACTCGACCGGAAACCACTTTTTCAGGAACAACACAAGCAGCACCAGCGTTGCCAGAATGGTTGTCATGTCGAGGAACTTGTAGAGTCGCGCGTGACTCACGCCCGTCACACTGCCGGCGAATTCCACTGCATAGACGGTCAGGATTCTTATGTTGGCGCCGTTGACCTTGTTCTCGACCCAGCCCCCCCGATACGGTTCGTTCTCAACAATCGCACGATGCAATTCAGCCCGTTTCGTTGCGTTTTCAAGACTGTAAATTGTCAGATCACCCACATAGTTGCTCTGGATGATAACGATGATGCCGCACAGCAGCACAAGCAGTGACAGGTCTCTCAGCATTCGCATTGACGGACAGTCAGATTAAGGACCTGAGAAAGTACGTGACAACTTGAGCTGACACAATAGAAGTGGTGTTAATAAAGGCGAGTGACATTCAGGGCATTGGCCAACAAAAAACGGCGGCCAAAGCCGCCGTTTTCGTTGAGTTAGCCCAGTGACTTAGCGGGTGCGACGCAGTCCCAGGAAGCCAAGTGCCGAGCCGAAAAGCAACAATGCACCCGGCAATGGAACAACGGCCGCCCCGGTTGCGGAGTATGTAAACAACCCGCCCAGCGTTTCACCGGTCCAGGTAAAAATGCCGCCCGTGTCGTCGAATCCGGCCAGGCTATAGAAGCCTGTCGCGGTAAAATCCAGCGAGGTAGCATCTTGCACATCGACTGTCAGACCGGTGACGGTGAAGCTCAGGCCCCCGGTCGTGGTAAACAGCACACCGTCGGGCGCGCCAAAGTCAAGAGGGCTAAAGTTGGCGAGCGAGCCGACCTGACTGTTGAATTCGCCGGTCCCGGCACCGACAAGCGCGGGGTCAATAGTCAGTCCCGTGGCGGTACCCAGCCCGCCGCCCACCGGTGCGAAGGTGCTGCCGAGAAATGCGATCTCTCCGGTTATTGTGGCCGCAGAAGCGGTCGTTGCCGCAAGCCCAAGGACGACGAGTACCAGTACAGAGGAAATAAGCGATCTCATGAGCGTACTCCTGTTTTGTTGTTATTAATTCGTCGTGCTACGCCCAGCATCGGTAAACCCATTGCCAGCAAAAAGAGTATGCCCGGCTCCGACGCCGCGGCTGCCGAAATCGAGGAAAATGAAAATAAAATCGTGCCCGCAGTATTGCCGGAGAACTCCCAGGTACCGGCCGTGTCATCGAAGCCGGTGGCGGACAGAATGCCGCTGCCACTCAGGTTCAGCTCGTTGTTGTCCTGAAAATCGACAGAAACGTCTTCCAGACTGAAGGAGTAATCGACGCCACCGAAGCTAACCGTCCACAACGGGTCTACCGGGTCCGGAGCCAAAGGCGAGAACTGGAAGTCGGTGAAATTTGCAACCGTAGCAAACGGCGCGGGGATACCGGCGTAAATACCGCTGGTTGTAGCTACGAATGCATTGGAAAAACTAATTCCGGTCGCATCGCCAAGACCGGTGCCGCCGGTCGGGTTGAACAGGCCGCTGAATCCGATGCCGCCAGTTATCGGCACCGCAGATGCGCCGAGCGGGAAAGCCAGTACAACAATTGCAGCAAGCCGGACTAATAGCCCACGAGAATTCTTTCTAAACATCGGTCTTTTCCTTTTTTCGCCGATCCCAATGCATTTTTTAAGTTATGCCCCAGGGGCAGAGAATACCAGAATCCTGACCCGATGAAACCCGTAATTGAACATAACACCGCGGTCCGCCAATCCCCTGATATTGATGCGATTTTGCCGCCAGGCAACCAGACCGCCCGGCCCTGGGGGAGCCAGAAATCGCGGCAATTGGCTCCCTGCGGGGGGACAGGGGCTGGTGGAGCCGATGGGAGTCGAACCCACGACCTTCGCATTGCGAACGCGACGCTCTCCCAACTGAGCTACGGCCCCAGCCGAGCGCGAATTTTAGCAGCAAATCCGGCCGGGCGGTCAAAACGCTGCCGCGGCCAATGCCCGCCTGTATCATGCGCTGATGACCTTCCGTATCCGTGATGCCACCATCGCCGACGCGCCGCTGGTAACCGAATTCAACGCCAGACTCGCCACCGAATCGGAAGGCAAGCAGCTCCAGCGTGGCCGGCTGGAACCGGGCGTGCGCGCCATTCTCGGGGACCCGGCCGGTCGTGGCCGCTACTTCCTGGCATGCGAAGCCGAGGCAATCCTCGGCCAGTTGTCAATTACCTACGAATGGAGTGACTGGCGCAACGGCTGGTTCTGGTGGTTTCAGAGTGTTTATGTGGCGCCCGACGCCCGCCAGCGGGGGGTCTTTTCGGCGCTGTTCAATCATGTACTGGCCCTGGCGCAGACCCGCCCCGATGTTTGTGGTCTGCGGCTGTATGTCGATGATCGCAATACCGGCGCGCAACAGGTTTATGCCGCCCGTGGCATGCAACGGGCCGGGTATCATGTGATGGAACTGGATTTTCAGAGCCCCGCCAAAGGAGAAAATTAATGCTTGCACCCGGCAGCACGGCACCGGATTTCAGTCTGCCCGACCAGGACGGCAATACCGTCAGCCTAGGCGCCCTCCTCGAAGACGGCCCGCTGATCCTGTATTTCTATCCGGCCGACTTTACGCCGGGTTGCACGAAAGAAGCGTGCAGCCTGCGCGACATGCAGGACGATCTGCTCGCGAGCGGTTTACGTGTGGTGGGCGTAAGTCCCCAGGACAGCGCCAGTCACCAGCGTTTTGCCGACAAGCACAAACTGGGTTTCACCCTGCTGGCCGATACCGGCAAGAACGCCATCAAGGCCTACGATGTCGACGGCCCGCTGGGTTTTGGCGTGCGTCGCGGCAGTTTTCTGATCGGCAAAGACAGCAGGATAATCGATGCGGTGCTGGCAGATTTTCGCATCGATCGTCACGACGAATTCTTCCGTCGCGCGGCACAACGCGCGGCCGATGGTTAATCCTGGATGGACACGGTCAAGCTACGGGTATGGGACTGGTGCCGGTGCTCCCACAGATAGATACCCTGCCAGGTACCGAGCGCACAACGGCCGTTACTGACCGGAATACTCAGATGGTTGCTGGTCAATACCGAACGCACGTGTGCCGGCATATCGTCCGGGCCTTCCGCTGTATGCTCAAACATCGGGTCGCCGTCCGGCGCAAGTTGGGTCATGAAAGTCTCGAGATCGCGGCGGACACTGGGATCGGCATTCTCGCAAAGCATCAGCGAGGCGCTGGTGTGATGCAAAAAGACATGGCACAGACCGGTTTGCACACCGGTTTTTTGCACCATTGCCTGGATCTCGCCGGTCACATCGGTCGTACCGCGACCGCCGGTCCGAATGCTTATTTTTTCCTGCCGGATCATGGATTGCAGTCTACACCGTGTGATGACCCCTGAGCGTTTCGCAAAACTCAAACAGGTATTACAGCGACGTCAGCCGGATCTGACGCTAGTCGCCGAGAACGCGCGAAACCCCCAGAACCTCGCCGCGTTACGACGCACCTGTGATGCGGTCGGCGTGCTGCAAATGCATGCTGTGTCCGAGCAGCTCATCCGACGTCACCACATGGTCGCCGCCGGCTCGGGAAAATGGCTGCCACTGAAACGTCACCAGTCGATGGCCGCGGTTTGCGACGAGCTGCGTGACCAGGGTTTTCAAATATTGGCGGCCCACCAGTCGCGACACGCGGTGGATTTTCGCGATGTCGACTACACCCGGCCGTCCGCCATTGTGCTCGGTGGCGAATTATGGGGCGTCAGCGCGACCGCCGCAGTTGCCGCCGACAGGCACATCACGGTGCCGATGCACGGGCAGGTCAGATCGCTCAACGTGTCCGTCGCCGCAGCGCTGGTCTTGTACGAGGCGATGCGGCAACGCGAAGCCGTCGGCTACTATGAAAGCTCTCGCCTGGACCCGCTGACCTACCAGCGCCTGCTCTTTGACTGGACCCACCCGGGTATCGCCCGTCGCTGCCGCCAGCTGGGTCTCCCCTATCCCGCGCTCGACGATGACGGGAATTTGCTGGAAAATCCATTTGCCCGCGCTGAAGTCCGGGACTCCAGCCAGTCACGCTAACAAGCAGGAGCAATAATGGCCCAGGCAATTTGGAACGGTACTGTTATTGCCGAAAGCGATGACGTGATCAAGCTGGAAGGCAATCTGTACTTTCCGGCAGACAGCCTGAAACGCCAGTTCTTCGAAGCCAGCGACAAACAAACCCACTGCCCCTGGAAAGGAACGGCCAGTTATTACGATGTAGTGGTCGACGGCCAACGCAATGCGGCGGCTGCCTGGTATTACGCGGAACCGGCGGAAGCCGCGGCGCAGATTCGTGATCGCGTTGCCTTCTGGCGCGGTGTCACGACCAATTAATCAGGCGGCGACTCTCTCTCGTTTAGTACTTCATACTCCACTTCGATGAAGCCATCGTCCCGCTGGCGCCGGAATTTCTCGAAACGCCGGCGTTCCCGCCATAGCCAAATGGACATGGCCACGCCACCAACCAGCAACACCCCGGCCAGCAGGACCCAGGCGACCAGTCCGGCGAAAAACAGCCCCACGAGCATGACGGCCCCAACAAGGGCGGCAATCACCCGGGTGAGGAGGCCGGGACCGGGACCATTAAGGCGTTGTTGCGTCACAGCCTTAAGATGGCGTTGTTACCATGGGTTTTCAAGTGGGTCTAAAAAGCTCTTAAAACAATGTGTTAAGTAGTTATTCGAGAAACTAGCTCAGGTGCGGAGCAGACGCGTGATCCCGGCGATCTTCTTTTGGTACGACTCTTTGTCATCGCTATTGTCGGCCGCCGCCCCGAATTCCTCAGTGGCAAGCTGTAAATAGATATCGCCCAGGTTCTCGTGCGCACAGGTGTACGCGGGAGCCAGTCGCACCGCCTTCTCGAGCTCGGCCCGCGCCTGCAGCAAGTCACCCCGCTCCGCCAGCAGCACGGCGAGGTTGTTATGCACCTCGGGAACGCCGGCATGATTGCGCACAAGCTGGTCAAAGACACTGATCGCCTCCTCTTTGCGACCCAGATCCGTCAGCAAACAACCACGTTCGAACTGCAACTCGATCTTGTCGGGATGAACCGCCAGTTCTTCATCGATCAGCGACAACGCAACTCGCGGATTATCGTGTGCCTCTTCATCGACCACCGTTTCCCGCATGTTGTCACCCAGGCGCGCGGTGCCCTGTAACCGGGTAACGCTTTCCGCCGGCATGCTGATCACCAGTTCATGCCGACCTGCCCGGATATGGTCGCCGGCACTGAGACGCGTCTGATCGGAGACCCGCTCGCCGTTTAGAAAGGTCCCATTGGTGCTGTTGATATCGGAAAGCCAGAATCCACGTTCGTCCCGCACGATCAATGCGTGATGCCGGCTGACAAAGGGACTGTCGATCGGTATCTCATTGTCGGCGTCACGCCCGATCAGTGTGCGCTCGACTTCCAGCGGATAGATGCCCTGGACTTCACCGTCGCGCGACAAGGTAATTGTCGGCTTCGCAGTTGCTTCACTCAGCGATACCACGCCGTCCTGCTCCGCACCGGGCCATTCCAGCGCCCGGGCCGCGGCCCGGACCTGCCCCGCGCCGACCAGACCGGACCGGGCCTCGCGGCTGATATCCAGCGCCTTGTCGCACAGCTCATTGATCCTGGCGGGCACACCACCGGAGAGACGATGTATCACGCGATAACTGTCGCTCTCGAAAACGCTGTCCGGGTTATCCAGACCGGCAATACTCAGGCGGTGACGAATGTAGCCGGTCGTGTCCTGCGGTCCCAGTGGCGGCAATCGCGCCATCAGGACCTTCCAGTCTATAAGTTCGTTCCAGCCGATGGTATACAGCAATGTTTCCAGGCCCTGCTGCCCGATCAGCGCCACGCTCACACGCCGGCGCCAGCCTTTTTCGGGTCGCGACATTACCTGCAGGGTCTGGAACACTTCCTGCGATAACAGATGCGCTTCGCTGATCACGAACAGCACCAGCCCACGACCCGCCGCCAGTGCGGAACGCACCGTAGTCAGACCGGGCAGCAAGCCACCGGCACCGGGTTCGACTGGGTGTAGCCGGGTCAGGGTTTCGCGCATCAACTGGTCTTCGGTCAAGCCGGCACCGTCCAGCTGGATGACGGTCAGGTCATCATCGGCATCGTTGATCGCGGAACTGACGAGCAGGGTCTTGCCGCACCCGTCTTCGCCCACAATGGTCGCAAGACATCCCGGTCTGCGCATCGCCAGCTGCAGAAAGGCCAGCGCACGCGCATGCTGATCGGTCAGATACAGCAACGCCGGATCCGGGACGGATCGGAAAGCCGCTGACGACACTTTGACCACGCCACCTCCGGTGCGTTACTCGCTCTCCAGAGAACAGTTTAAAGCAATTCCCCGGTTTAGCTAAACCGGCAGGTCAATCGCAGATATTTGGCACTCCACTCGGTCCTGGCGGCGCAAGGAAAAACGCCTTCACGATAGCGAGGTCGAGAAACCCGACGAAATTGTCGCCATCGAGATCGGCATCCGGATTCCAGTTGCCCGAACCCGGATTGGTCAGGAAGGCAGTTTTGACAGCTGCAACGTCGGCAAAGTCGGTCACACAGTTATTGGAGATATCGGGATCACAAATATTGCCGAGACCGTCACCATTGGTGTCACGCTGATCGGTATTTGCCACGAACGTGCAATTGTCCAGGGAATTGACAATCGTGTCATTGTCAGAATCCACGGCGTTGACGCACGACTGCGCCGTTACCCGGTATTCATCGATCTGCGCATACCAGTCGAAATCAGCCCGATAACGGAAACAGGCATAAACCTGCTGGCCACCATAGGCCGACAAGTCCAGGTTGGCTTTGAATCCGGGCGTGTCGAAAGCCGCGCCGCTGTCGAGCGACTGCTCGAACACCACGTCATAACTGCCGACTGTCCCCGCGGACGGCGCCGCGGTGCCAACCAGCACCGTAAGGGAATCACCCGCATCCGGTGCCCCGTCGATCTGGTAATTGTGCAGGAAGCTCAACACCGGCGAAGACGCCGAAGTCAGGTCGATGGCAGGACCACACAGGTACGCATCCACAGCACCGGCACCGGCCGCATCGGAATCGATACACGCCGCCTCCCCGGCACCGCCCGTGAAATTGCCCGCGGGTGTCTGCGGGTTGCTGTTGCATACGCCGTCGTTCGATGAGCCCCAGTTCTCGAAATTCACCCCGGTACTGAACAAAGTCCAGCCGGCCAGTGGCGATTCGAAATCCTCGGCGTCACACACTTCCGGTAGCAACGAGCAACTGCCCGGCACACCCGGCCCCGTCGTCGTGCCGTCTATCGACACTTCATCGATGAAGAAGCGAGATTCGCCACCATTGACGGCCATCACCTCGGATTCGATACGTAACAGGTGCGCGTCATTGTCTGCAAACGCGGAAATGTTTCCGGTCCGCGGTATGTAGGTAAACCCGCCACATTCCGGATCGTCGCCATCGATGCGAATGATTTCGACACCGTCTATGGTTGCACGCACGAAATCGCTGGGGCTGTCGCAATTTAGCGCCACCAGCTGGAAGCTCAATGTCGTTGCATCGCCGGGTATCACAATACTCTGCTCGACAAAGCCTATTTCGCCGTCAACGTCGCGCCCAAAGTACAAGAACCACAATCCATCGCTACCGATGCCGAAACTACAGGTCCCGCCGGTGCATATCGGCGAGCCATAGTTGGTAGAAAACTCAGACCACTTTAAACTCGGCGTGCCGAGTTCGAAGCTGCCATCGACGATGCCACGTTGTTCGACCGGAAGCTCGCATTCCCAGCCAGACTCGACCTGGCAACTCGATGAACAACCGTCGCCATTGGCAGTATTGCCGTCGTCACAGATCTCATCAACGTTCAGGGCCGAGTCGCCGCATTCGCCCGCACTGGGATCTTCGCCATCACGCTGCAACACACCTGAATCATTGGGGTCCAGCCAGGGCTGCAGCCGTTGCGTGTCATTCGAACCGCCGTTCCAGGCCGCCGAAACTTTACCGTAGCAGTCACTGAGGCCATTTGGCTCATCGCCATTACAGGCAGAAGACCCGCCCGACAGATAGCCGATAACTTTCTTGTTGTTAGAGTTCCACAGCGCTGAACCTGACGAACCGGGTTCGGTGGTTCCCTCCTCCCAGTTCACAAACCAGAAACCGTTGGTCCAGCTAGTACCGGCAATACATATCGATCCGGAACCGGCGCCGCCATTATTGAATGAAATGGATTTCTCGTCGCCGTTTGGATGGTGTATTCCTACGCTACCCGAAAACGGTTGGTTCCCGGTCGCATCCCAACCGGCAAAATAAACCTGCGACGATTCCCCGGGAACTTCCTCGAGTTCGACCAGGCTGAAGTCCACGTTGGCGCGGCTGGCGCGATAGATTGTACCGATCTGGAAGTCGTTGAGCTGTCCACCGGCCAGCTGACCGCAGTTGGGCGATTCGTAATTCCAGTACAACACCATGGTCTGGTCGGTCGTAGTGCTGGGACCGCAATGATTCGCCGTCAACATATACGGAGTCATCGTTCCCGGTACATCCATCACCAATTGACCCGTACACAGAAAAGTACCCCCACTGAGTACGATTGTGTACCGGGCAACGCTGCGCAATTCATCGCGCCACGGGTCTGCCTGCGGACATTCAACGTCAATATTACAGGCCTGCTGACGAGTCAGGTTCGGTTTCCCCTCGCGACCAAAAAGGTCGCGGTAACCGGCGCCGACGTGCATGATCCGCAATGCCGGCGGCTCTGCGGCCCGCGCCGAACTCCGGCCCTTGGCAGCGGCCGTATCAACAAAACGCGGCAGTCTCAGTTCCACTATCGCGCGACTGCCAGGTACCGCCGGTGTCCACAATTCGCCATGATCGCGGTTTTTTGCAGCCGTAAACGGCCCGCGAACGTAGGTTTTCGCTTCATCGTACACGTAAAGTTCTGCGCCAGGGGGCAGCGCATAGCCATCAAAGCCGAGACTCAATTCAGTTGCGCCCGGCACTTCTATCGCATGGCGCCAGATGTGCCGGTCGTTCTCCCAGGCAAAATGCTCGGCCACGGGATTTATTGACACCGGATAATTAATCGCGACACGAAGCGGTATGGGACCGCTCCCTTTGGCATCGTCTGCCAGCAGCCGTTGCTGGTCGATCGGTGACAAAACGGTCGTTTCCATTGCCATTGCCGCGCTAGTGGCAGCCAGCAGCGCCAGCAGGCCGAATTTGAGTGCAGTTTTCATGTGCATAGCCTCGCGTCTGTCGCAGTCGCTTCTTCAGCCAGCCGCAGAATGCGCTCGACCGTAACGGAATCATAATTTTTGAACATGGCTTTGCCTTTTTTTTTATTGCGGGCCGGCCACAAACGAAAGAGGGCCCGGTCTTTCGACCGGGCCCATACTCGTCAGTTGACCATACCACTCGGTCCTGGCGCGGTGAGAAACAGGCTTTTCATGATGTTCAGGTCGACGATATCCACCCAGCCATCGTTATTCAAATCGCCCAATGCAGACGCCGAATCATACATGGCCCGCATCATCGAGACATCGTGGAAATCGACCATCGCGTCCTGATTAAAGTCTGCATCGCAAGCATTACCAAAACCGTCGTTATCCGTATCAACCTGGTCCGGGTTGTGACGCATGGAACAGTTGTCGGCGCTGTCGTCAATGCCG
>JAOTXR010000344.1 GCA_029862285.1 Gammaproteobacteria bacterium | reverse complement strand
CAGGCCGCTGACCCATGAACTGAAAACGGCACACTTGCCGAAAGGCAAGGTCGCAAAGCTACCGGTCTACGGGCGTACCTATGGCAGCGGGGTTACCAGGACATGTCAGTGAAGTTATTACCGTCGTCTGTTGACAACGGGGACAGATCCGACTAACCCATTGCGATATTCACCCGACGCTGCCGGTAGACGCCTGCAGGAGTGGAGTTAATGAATGCGTAAAAGCGGTTTGAAGAAAACAATCAGGCTGATTGCACTTGGTAGCCTGCTGCTCCTGGCCGGTTGTGGTGGCGGTGGTGACGGTGACAGCTCAGTACCGCTTAACGGAAATTCGTCGTCAGGCGGTGATGACAATTCCACAACCTCACCACCAGCGCACAAGAACCTGTTTACGCAGGTTAGCGAATCCGCCTGGGACGAAACCGCCGTGCGAAAAGTTCTGCATGCCTTCGCTTTCGGCGGTCAGAGCAGCGATGCACAGATTGCTGCGTGGGCTGACATGGCACCGGAATTGGCAATTGCCGAAATGCTCACTTTCGCTGAGCACAACGCAAAACTTTCAACCCCGGTTGTAGATGACACCGATAATCTGATAGCGCGTGGTGGAACGCTGCGCCAGCTGGCTGCGTTTTGGGCATCGAACAACGCGGCGAATGGCGTTAGCCCCGGTCAGCGAGAATACTATGAAATTTCCAATTCTTCCGGCCGTCTGCCTTTGGTCTGGCAACGTGCGGTCATTTCTCGCGGCCTGAATCCGTTTCGCCAAAAGATCGGTTTCTGGGAAACCAACTACCATCTGGCGATCAACCGACAGGCC
Organism: Gammaproteobacteria bacterium; assembly: GCA_029862285.1. Taxonomy (GTDB): domain Bacteria; phylum Pseudomonadota; class Gammaproteobacteria; order Steroidobacterales; family JABDKV01; genus JABDJB01. The sequence continues at coordinate 2,238 of JAOTXR010000344.1, read as the reverse complement.
GTTCAGCGCGAACCATTTATGCGCTACTACGATGACATCATGGAGGCGCACGAACAGGGGCTACCCTATCAGGACGTCATGGCCGTGGCAGCCCGTTCTGCGGCGATCGCCCTGCAATATGGACATCATAGCAACCGCTATCGAAACGGCCAGTGTGATTGTAACGAGGATTTTGCCCGCGAATATCATCAGTTGTTCTTTGGCATACTCGGTGAGGCCGATCCGACCCGTCACGAAAACGTAACGATCAAGAATACGGCGAAGGCCTTCACCGACATGACGGTGCATTTCGACGACCAGACCGGTGTGGCTGATTTCGTCGACTTTGGCACCTTCTTTCATCCAACTCAGCCGCTGGAAATCCTCGGCACGATGATCGGTGGAAGCAATGCGTCGGAACGCATCGGACTTATGGTTGACGTCTCGATCAACAACCCGGAGAGCCTCGCCAACCTGCCGGTTATGATCGTAAGCGACCTGGCCGACGATAATCTGGATGCACGCAAGATTGCAGAAATTCGCAGCGCATGGGCCAGCCTGGACCAAAAAAACCTGCTGACTTTCCTGCGCGGCTATGCAATCTCGACCATCTTCCATGAACCCAGCCGAATCAGGTACCTGAACAGCTTTGATCGTCACATGCTGCTGACCAACCTGACGGGTCTTAGCAACAACGAGCAGTACTTCGATCTGTATACGCCACAATATTTTGCCGATGGTGTCGAAGTCTTTCACCCGACTCACAACGTATTTGGCTCGCAAAAAGGCCTGGAAGCGGCAAGCAGTGACCTGGTGTTTCGCAACAATCACAAACTGGTTACGGAACGGGTATGGCGTTTTCGCCAGCCAGCTGCCGTAGTGAACGGGGTGAGCTGGGAAAAAGACTGGGCGGCCGTTATACCCCGCTCTGCCGGCGGATTCCATGTCAGGGATGTGGCCGAGTGGCTGTGGCAACGTTACCTCGCCGATGGTCTCAAAGACTTCAATGATCTGGAGCGGGCGCATGTTTATGCGTTGCTCGGTGCCGATCGCGATCTCGCCTATTTGCTCAACCCATCGGACATGGATCGCGTAATCGGCACGGGCGATGTCTTGATCGATAACTCAATTATCGCGTTGGTCAACGATCTGGCCAGTCAGACCCTGGACCTCGACAGTGCCGACACGACTGCCAGACAGATCGCAAACCAGAGGGTTGGCATGGCTATCAACTTTATTGCCGGAACCCCGTTCATATTTACCCAGGAGGGTCGTTGAGCATGAACCGCAGAGACTTCCTGCGCAGCACACTCGCAACCACGGCGGCGTATTCCGCAGGTGGCCTCCCCGGAATCAGCCGTATAGCCATGGCGAGTTCCTTTGCCCCGGTCACCAGCCGCACACTGGTAAACGTCATGCTCGATGGTGGTCCGGACTTTCGCCATCTGTTCGCGCCCGCCTACAATGCCGACACGCTGAGTTTTGGTTACCGTTACTGGCAGGCCAACAGCGCGGCGCACAGTATCGAAGGAAACCCCAACGCCTGGGAACAACGCTGGAACCAGAATTACCAGCCGGTCGGCAGCAACGGTTTTGAATTTGGTATTCTCAACAATTGCGGCTGGCTGCAATCCATGTGGGACAGTGGCAAGGTCGCGATTATCAGCAATGTGTATGGATCGTCCTCGCGCGACCACGCACACAGCGCGCTTGTGCTCGACCAGGGTAATCGCAACTCGGGGCCGGCAAACAGCCTGCGCCCCGGTTGGGGTGGTCGTCTGGCTGCCGCCTCCGGCGGCAACGTTGTCGCACTGACACGCAGCCCACGACCCTTTTGCTTCGGCCCACACCCCACGGATGCGGAAAACCGTTCTGACGAGTGGACGGTTGCGGCGCAAGATGTGCGCAGCATGAAACTCTATACGCCCGAAGCCGGAACTGTTCCAACACGACCCAACGCCGTGATAGAACGCGCTTTGCGTGGTTATTATTCTGCCAAGCGAAATGAGTTTCCGTTGAACTCCCCGCGAAGCCGCTTTGCCAATCTGGAGCAACAATTGCGGGAGTTCGGCGAGCCACTCGATGCACGTCTGCAGGACCTGCCTGTTCCGGAGAATATTGCTTCCCTCTATAACGGCACCCAGACCGGGCTGGCCAGTGCCTACTTCGGTGAACAGATCAGAAATCTACACGATAGTCTCGCGGTCAACGATATCCTGAACATGCGTATTGCCTCGCTGGAATATCGTGGCTTCGATA
>JAOTXR010000343.1 GCA_029862285.1 Gammaproteobacteria bacterium | reverse complement strand
TGGTCACGTTTGGCGCGATGACTGCGGCGATTATCGCGGTTTTCACCCTGGTTTCGGGCGCGATCATCCTGATCCCGACGTTGTTCTGGTCATTGGGCTGGGTGGCCGACATCGATCCGTTGATGTACAAAACAATCTGGTGGGCGATGGGGCATTCCTCCCAGCAAATCAATGTATCGGCACATGTCGCAGTCTGGTATGCGATCGGCGCCATGGTGCTCGGCGCAAAACCACTGTCAGAGAAGATCAGCCGCATGGCGTTTTTGATGTATATCCTGTTTCTGCAACTCGCCAGTGCTCATCACCTGCTCGTAGAGCCGGGGCTCAGTTCTGAATGGAAGATTTTCAACACCAGTTACGCGATGTATCTGGCCGTGCTCGGCAGCATGATTCATGGCATGTCGGTGCCCGGGGCGATCGAGGCAGCACAGCGTTCAAAGGGCTTGACGCACGGGATCTTCGAATGGCTGCGCAAGGCCCCCTGGGGCAACCCCGCGTTCGCCGGTATGTTTCTGTCGCTCGTGTTGTTCGGTTTCCTCGGTGGCATCTCCGGCGTCGTCATGGGCACCGAGCAGATTAACCTGATCATGCATAACACGCTGTATGTGCCGGGGCATTTCCATGCCACTGTCGTGGCCGGCACGACGCTGGCCTTCATGGCGATCACCTATCTGATCGTGCCGCTTATATTCCGGCGTCAACTGGTAATGAAAAAACTCGCGCAGTGGCAACCGTATCTTTTTGGGCTTGGCGTGGCCGGTATCTCGCTTTTCATGATGGGCGCGGGAACGCTCGGGGTATCGCGCAGGCACTGGGATATCACGTTTTCGGACGCGCCGCTGCCGTTTGATTATCCGGCCACGGCATTCCTGATGATGGGCCTGAATGGACTTTCAGCCATCCTGTCGGCACTTGGCGGAATCGCATATGTGGTTGTCGTGGTGGCGTCGATATTGTTCGGCAAACGCATCGGCGATACAGAGCCGATTGCCACAGGATTGGGCACCGCCAACACCTACGGTAACTCCGACACACTTCGCATCCCGGGCACCGTGGTGCTGGTGGCCATATTTTTCACCGCGTTTGTTCTGTACTACTTCGTCAACTGGAAATACCTGGCAGAAGTGTGGCCGATGAACTGACCAGTTTTCGCTGTTCAGCTGACCGAGATCGGGCCATGTTGTACCTGCGCCAATCAATGGCCGTCAGCTTGCTGGTTTGTATATGTGGCCTGCTGCCTGCGGTGGCGCAGGAAAATAATGATCCCTACGACGAGCGTAATGCGCTGGCGATCAGTCAGGCCGCCGTCGGTCGAGTCGTTGGCAACCACCGCTTTTCGAAACGTTCCGGAATACCCGTGTCTATGGATGAATTACGAGGGCGTCCATTAGTCGTCAGCCTGATTTATACGAGTTGCTACCATGTTTGTCCGATGCTGACGCAGCATCTGGCCAAAGTCGTCGGTATTGCGCGGGAAACCCTGGGCGATGATAGTTTCAATGTCCTGACGATCGGTTTTGATACCGCCGTCGATATCCCGGAACGAATGGCGCAGTTTTCGATGGAGCAATCGATCAAGGACGAGCGCTGGTTTTTTCTCAGTGCTGATTCACAAGTCATCGACGCCCTTACAGAGGACCTCGGATTTATTTATTTTGCATCGCCGAAGGGTTTTGACCATCTTACACAAACGACGGTGATCGATGCCGATGGCAGAGTTTATCGACAAATTTACGGGCAGAAATTCGATACACCCTCGCTGGTAGAGCCGCTCAAAGAGCTCGTATACAATAGCCCGCGCGATCTGGGCCTGGTGGATGCGTGGATAGATAACGTGCGACTGTTCTGTACGATTTATGACCCGAAAACCGGGCGTTACAAATTCGACTACTCGATCTTCGTGACGATTTTTGCAGGCGTTGTTTCTCTCGGGGCTATAGCCGTATTCATCATTCACGCCTCGCGGAACGTACGGTGACGCGCATCTCAGTGCTCGTCGTTCAGCGCACGGGATACTGAACAGAATGTTATCCGTCAGGCGATGGCTTCGCGCCTTCTTTGAGCGCGTGGAAGACCAGTATGATCGTGTTTTCACGCCCGCCTGGAATCCGTTTTATCAGCTGGGAACACTCGGCTGGTTTTTCTACTGGATTGTGGCTGTCAGCGGCATTTACCTGTTTATCTTCTTTGATACCGGCGTAACGCAGGCATACGAATCGGTCGAATACATCACCAACGTCCAATGGTATGCCGGCGGTGTGATGCGCAGCCTGCACCGCTATGCATCGGATGCGCTCGTTATCGTCGTCGTTTTGCACCTCGGAAGAGAATATGCGATGGACCGGATGCGCGGACGCCGCTGGTTTGCCTGGCTCACTGGCGTACCACTGCTCTGGTTCATCTATGCCTGCGGCATCACCGGCTACTGGCTGGTCTGGGACATGCTGGCCCAGTATGTGGCCATATCGACCTCCGAATGGCTCGATACTTTGCCGTTTTTTGGCCAGCCGATTGCCGCGAACTTCGTAAGCAGTGACAATTTGAGCGGGCGCTTTTTTACATTGATGGTTTACATGCACATCGCAGTGCCGCTTTTCATGCTTTTTCTAATGTGGATCCATATCCAGCGCCATTCCAGAGCGCGCACTAACCCGCCCAGGAAGCTGGCGGCCGGCACCCTGGCCAGCCTGTTGATTCTGTCGCTGGTTTACCCGGCGGTGAGTCATGACCCTGCCAATCTTGAGACGGTGCCAGGCGTGATTGATCTGGACTGGTTCTACCTGGCACTGTACCCATTGCTTGATTCAGTGCCGGGGGGCCAGCTGTGGCTGTTTGTCGGTGCGGCAACAGTGCTGCTGTTGTTGCTGCCTTGGTTGCCACCGTTACGCGCCGCGCCTATCGCTGTCGTTGATCTTGAAAACTGTAATGGATGCACTCGTTGCTATGAAGATTGCCCGTTCAGTGCGATTTCGATGATGCCAAGAAGCGACGGCAGGTCATTTGAAATGGAAGCCGTCGTAAAGACATCAAACTGCATGAGCTGCGGTATTTGTGTCGG
>JAOTXR010000342.1 GCA_029862285.1 Gammaproteobacteria bacterium | reverse complement strand
GGGCCGCTGGCCGTGTTATTTCTACTCTGGATTGTTGCGCGCGTGGCGAATCACCTGAACATGGTGCCACCAGGCATCGGCGCTATCGCCGATCTGTCATTCAACTGGTTAATGGCAAGCGTCTTGTTGGTACCCATTATCAAAGCTCGCCAATGGAAACAAACGGCCATTATTGGGAAACTTGTTTTGCTCGCCGTATTGAACATGCTGTTTTATCTGGATGTGTTCGGTCTATTGAATCATGGCGCCTGGTGGGCGGTGTATGGCGCCTTTTACACGATTATCGCGTTGATTCTGATGATGACACGGCGACTAATCCCGTTTTTTGTCGAACGCGGCGTGGGTTACCCGGTAATGCTGCGTAATTCCAGATTCCTGGATCTGGCCAGTCTGGTGTTGTTTCTCGAGCTGATGATCAGCGAACTCTTTGGTGTTTTAGCCGGCCCGACGCTATGGGTCGCCGCAGCGTTGTTCGTTATCCACTTCGTGAGACTGGTGTACTGGTACACACCTGGAATCTGGCGCCGACCATTACTATGGAGTCTGTACCTCTCCTACGCGATGCTGGTCGTTGGGTTTTTGTTATTCGCGTTAACCAGTCTGCTGGGCATTCCCAAGCTGCTGGTGCTGCATACTTTTGCCATCGGCGGGATAGGCATCATCACTGTAAGCATGATGTCCCGCGTATCGCTGGGGCATTCCGGCAGGAACATCCACGAGCCGCCATTGCTGGTCACGGCCGCCCTGGTGCTGCTTGTGTTCGCGACACTGACCCGGGTTGCGGGGCCGCTCATCGACGCTGCTCATTATTCACGTTGGGTGGAAGTATCCGGCGGGATGTGGATTCTGGCATTTGTGGCGTTCTCAGTGGCGTATGCGCCAATCCTGCTGCAACCGCGCGTGGACGGGCGTTACGGCTGATCTAAAACTGGAAATGGAGTATCTTGAGCAACCCAAATCAGCGCCCGTAGCTCAGCTGGATAGAGTACTGCCCTCCGAAGGCAGGGGTCAGAGGTTCGAATCCTCTCGGGCGCGCCATTTTATGGAAGCCGCACTCCCTGCGGCTTTTCTATGTGCGCCCTCAGGATTTCCGGCCCTCGCGCCGCATGCGCTCGGGCGTTCGGCGGGGCAAAGCTACCGCTTTGCCTGCTTCCGCCTCACCTAATAAAAAAGGGGTAGGACCCCCTTTTGATTATCAGATGATTCCAGCGGCCCCTCAGGATTTCCGGCCCTCGCGCCGCATGCGCTCGGGCGTTCGGCGGGGCAAAGCTACCGCTTTGCCTGCTTCCGCCGGGATAGATTGCAGGCGGCGTTTCCGTGAAGTGAAGACGCTAATTGCGTAAGGTCCCTGTCGGGCGCGCCAGTTTTTTTAAGTCTCGCTACGCGAGACTCCTGACGGCGACTCAGTCGGAGTCGGAAAAGCCGTAACTGCGCATGACGGCCTCGACGCGGGCGTCGCGACCACGGAATGTGCGATAAGCATCGGCCGGGTCGACCGCATTGCGAACCGCAAACAGGTTTGCCACCAGTTTCCTGGCCATCGCCTGATCGTAATAACCACCTGGCGATGCCGCGAAAGCTTCGGCGGCGTCCGCTGTCAATACATCCGCCCAGAGATAGCCATAGTAAGCGGCCGCGTAGCCTTCGCCGGAAAAAACATGACCGAAATGCGGGCTGCGATGACGCATGACTATTTCTTCCGGCATTCCCAGTTCCTGCAGTGCCTGTCTTTCGAACGTATCGGGGTCGAGGCCGGTGGGATCCATTGTGTGGTACTTCAAATCCATCAGGGCCGAGGCGACGTATTCGGTTTGCTCAAAGCCCTGGTTAAACGTTTGCGCCTTCTTGATTTTGGCAACCAGTTCCGGCGGTATTGGTTCGCCAGTCTCGTAATGCACCAGATAATTGTTGATCACTTCGTCCGTCAATACCCAGTGCTCGAGTAGTTGAGACTGAAATTCGGTGTAGTCACGTACGCCGCCGTTCAATGTGGGATAAGTAACTGCGGATGAAAGCGAGTGCAGCGCGTGACCGAACTCGTGAAACAGTGTGTTGGCGTTGTCCCAGGATATCAGCGCCGGTTCGCCGGGAGCGCCCTTGATGAAGTTAGAGTTATTTGATGCGAGCACATTTATTTTGCCGGCAAAGGTCTCATGGCTCCGGTAACTTGTTGCCCAGGCGCCCGAGCGTTTGCCGGTGCGGGCGAACGGGTCCAGATACCACAAGCCGATATGATCGCCGGTATCGCGATTGGTCACTTCCCATACTCGTACGTCCTCGTGGAAGACCGGTACGGAGTCCTCGGGAACCGGTGTGAACCGGAATCGAAACAATTCGCCGGCCACAAAGAACATGGCTTCGCGCAAATTGTCCAGCTGCAGGTATTGCCTCAGTTCATCGGAGTCCAACGCATAGCGGTCTTTGCGAACCTTTTCTGAATAATAACGATAGTCCCAGGGCGCGATGGTGATGCCGGCGTTCTCAGCATCGGCAATTGCCTGCATGTCCGCGACTTCCTCTTTGGCACGGGCGATCGCCGCCGGCCATATTTCGTTCATCAGGTCGATGGCGCGCTCGGGAGTCTTGGCCATCCGGTCTTCGAGGCGCCACTGTGCGTAATTCTCGTAGCCCAAGAGCTTCACACGCTCATGACGCAGTTGCAGAATCTCGACAATGATTGCGTTGTTGTCGTGTTCGTCGCCGTTGTCGCCACGCGAGTAGTAAGTTCGCCAAACCTGCTCGCGTAAGTCGCGTTCATCGGAAAAAGTCAGGAACGGATCCATCGATGACCGGGTATTTGTGACAGCGTACTCGCCGTCGCGACCACGTTCCGCCGCTGCACTGGCTGCAGTTCGTACGAAAGAATCAGGCAGTCCGCCCAGCTGGCTGCCGTCCAGATAGACGACGTAGTTTTCCTCATCCGCCAACACGTTGTTGGCAAACTGGTTGTGCAGTTTGGCGAGACGTTTGTTAATTTCGACATAGCGTTTCTTGGCGGCACCCTCGAGCGCCGCACCATTGTGGGCAAAACGGTTGTATATCAGCCAGCAGAGGCGTTGCTGATCGG
>JAOTXR010000340.1 GCA_029862285.1 Gammaproteobacteria bacterium | reverse complement strand
GCCCGACTCAGCCGTACAGGCGCTTGCAGCAGACGTTTGACGTCGAAATGCGGTCGGCTCTGACGGTGAACTGGACTCGTGGTGATTTCTCCGCAACGCTGAACGGTAATCACATCGACGATACATCGTACTCCGATGGCTCGGCGCGTTTGTCAGACTGGACAACGTTTGACCTCCAGGTCGGCTATGCCACTCCGTGGAATGGCCGTGTCGTGGTCGGCGCCCGTAATATTACGGACGAAGATCCACCGACCGATCCGGTTGGTCTTAGCAATCCGTACTATTCGAATGGATTGCATGACGTTTATGGACGCGTTCCGTATATCCGTTACGAACAGGATCTTTGATCCACTATTGGCAATGGATTTGCCGAAGAATGGCCCGCCTCTGGCGGGCCATTTTTTTTGGTGCTGAGAACCGGTGGGTGCGATACTCACAGGGTTGAATACCGATCTGAAAACCGGACTGGCCGCACTCGAAGCCGGCGACGATGCGCAGGCCAGTAAAGCCCTCGCCTGCGTGGCAGCAGACGATCCCGGGTATGCGCGGGCACAGAATTTGCTCGCCCAAATAGATCTCCGGGCCGGTGTCTTGGAAACGGCGCTGGATCACGCGCGGCGTGCCCTGAGTGCTGCGCCGGCAGAGTTCGGCTGTCACATCACCCTGGGCCGGGTGTACGAGGCGCTGGAGGATTTTCGTGCAGCCAGGGAAGCCAGCCGGGCTGCCATAGAGATAGACGAAAACAGTTTCGATGCCTGGTTTCTGTACGGGACCCAGGCATTGAAGCTGGGTGATTACGCCGCGGCGGCCGATGCCTATCGGCGTGCTCACCAGATTTCTCCCGACCGCCTGGAAGCGCTGGTCAACCTTGGCAGTGCGCTCGACCGGCATGGCAAACCGGCCGATGCGCTTGCGGCTTATCAAAAAGCGTTGCACCTGCAACCGGAAGAGCCACGCATATTGGCCAATATCGGGCGGCTACATTCGGATGCGGGAGATTTTCCGGCTGCCATCGAAGCCTATGAACGAGCGTTGACCGCCCACCCGGAATTCACCGACGGATGGATCAACCTTGCGGTTGCCAGTCTCAAGGCTAACGATCCACAACGGGCGATCGATGCCGTGCATAAATGTCTCACAGTTTCCCCGGCAGATCGCGCTGCCACTTCGCTGGCGCTAATGGCATACCAGCAGCTGGGCGACATGCAAAACTATCGGGCGCTGTATGCCTTTGACGAACTGATCTACAGTGCCGGTCTCGATGTGCCCGCGGAATTCGACAGCATCGAGGCATTCAATGCGTCATTGACTTCAGCGGTCCTGTCGCACCCGACGCTGATACACGAACCGGCAGGTAAATCGACGCGGCTGGGCCAACAGAGCGGCAATCTTTTGCAGTCTGACGAGACGGGAATATTTGCGATCCTGCATCAGGCGGTGCTGGGGCATATGCAGAAGTTTCTTGCACGTTCTTTTGACCGTGCCGGTCACCCGTATGCACAATTCGCGCCGGCGGATTGCGATTTTTACATGTGGGCGACCGTACTTGACGAGCAGGGCCACCAGGAGCCACACATTCATCCTGCCGGTTGGATCAGCGGCGTCTACTATGTACAGATACCCGCTGCGGACACCGAAAATGTCACGCAGAAGGGTTGGATAGAATTCGGTCGTCCCGACCCCAACATACCCGGCATTGATGCATCCAATACCGACCTGGCCACGTTCCCGCCAGAGGAAGGCCGTCTATTCCTGTTCCCATCCTATTTTTACCACCGCACAATTCCCTACTCCGGGTCGAAGCCACGAATCAGTATCGCGTTTGACCTGATACCGAAGCGTTTACGCAAAACCGCAGCTGCCGTACGGACTGGAGCGCGGGCGGAGTTGGAGTCGCAGCTGACTGAGCTGATGCGTCGCGGCCGGCTCGACGAAGCACAGCAGGTATGCGCCGCGGCACTGACAGCGGATGCAGGTGACCCGGTGGCACTGGCAATGATGGGCCACCTGCTACAGCAGCGTGGGGCTGTCGATCAGGCCGCAAAATTTTTTCAACGTTCCGTAGAAGCCGATCCGGGCAGCCTGAGCGCAAGACTTCCCCTGATCGGGCTGGCGCGCCAGAGGCGCCAACACCGGTTGGCGCTGTCACTGGCAAACGATGGGCTCGACCATGCGGCTGCCGGGCAACTCTATGTGGCGCGCGCAGAACTCAATATTGATCTGGGCCGTTTTGATGCAGCACGACTGGATTTGCGTGCGGCCCTGGCCGATATGCCGTCGCATGGGCGTGCAGCCTGGCTGGCCGCGTTGCTCGATGACGAGCAGCTGGATACCGCGGACCTCACCCGAGCAGTGTCGCAATGTCCCCCGGGGCAAAGAGCCGGATTGCATTTTGCTTTGGGCCGTCTGTATGAACGCCGGAAAGAGCCAAAACCGGCGCTCGACAATTATCAAAAGGCCAATCAGATCATGCATCAGCGCCTGGCTCCTTCTATTCGACCGGTAGATGTCGATGCACTGAAACGCACGTTTACCCGGGAGTTGTATGAGAATTTCGATACGGATGCCTCGAGTACCGACACACCCGTGCTAATTGTCGGCATGCCGCGTACGGGAACTACGCTGGTCGAACAACTGCTCGCCAGTCACCCGGACGTCAGGAGCGCGGGCGAAACCGATTTACTCTGGCGTGTCGTCGGCGACCTTGCCGGCCGGTTGCCACCGGGCAGTCAGATGCCGGCCGATATAAACCGCCTGCCAAAGCAGGCAGCGCAACTGGCCGGCACCGCCTATGTTGCCGCGCTCGAGCGTCAGGCTGGTGCAGCCGCCCGCATCGTCGATCGGCATCTGCAAAACCATTCGATGCTCGGCATCCTCCAGTTGATGCTCCCCAATGCGCGTGTCATTCGCTGTTGCCGGGGTGATGCCGATACACGATGGTCGTGTTATGCGAACTGGTTCGACTATGCGCTGCCGTATGCCTATGACCTGAAATCCATAGCCGAGGCGCAGCAACAGGAATCGGCGCTGCATGACCATTGGACATCCGTCTTGTCACTGCGAATGTTGACAGTAGACTACGAGAA
>JAOTXR010000339.1 GCA_029862285.1 Gammaproteobacteria bacterium | reverse complement strand
CGGGGATCGCCGTCTATGACGAGGATGAAGGCCTGCTCGGCCACGCCCTGCACAGCCAGGCCGAACTGCATGCCCAGTGGGGTGGCGTGGTGCCTGAACTGGCCTCCAGGGAGCATGTGGTTCGGTTGATTCCGTTGCTGCGGCAAGCATTGCGGGGGATTCACTCCCCACCCGGCGATCCCGCTGCGACGGGTTCCCGGATGCCGGATGCACCACCGGTCGACGGGGTTGCCTACACTGCCGGTCCTGGTCTGGTCGGGGCCCTGCTCACCGGCGCCGCGTTTGCCCGCAGCCTGGCCTGGGCCTGGCGGGTACCGGCCATCGGTGTGCACCACATGGAGGGACACCTGCTGGCGCCGATGCTGGAGCGCGACGCACCCGAATTCCCGTTCCTCGCGCTACTGGTTTCCGGCGGACACACGATGCTGGTGGATGTGCAGGGACTGGGGCAATACCGGATTCTCGGCGAGACCCGGGACGATGCGGTTGGCGAGGCTTTTGACAAGACGGCCAAGCTGCTCGGGCTGGGTTATCCGGGTGGTCCCCCGGTTGCGGCGCTGGCGCGGGAGGGGCGTGCCGGGGCGTTCGATTTTCCGCGCCCGATGACCACCCGGCCCGGGCTCGATTTTAGTTTCAGTGGCTTGAAGACAGCGGTGTTGCGGGCGGTCGAAGCAGCCGGTGACAATGAGGGCACACGGGCCGATATTGCCCGCGGTTTCGAAGATGCCGTTATCGATACCCTCGCGATAAAATGCAACAGGGCACTGCAACAGACGGGGCTGACCACGCTGGTAGTCGCCGGTGGCGTTGGTGCCAACGTCCGGTTACGCCAGCGCTTGCAAGCCGAGGCTGCCGCTGTCGGTGTACGGGTGTTTTATCCGCGACACGAATTCTGCACCGACAATGGAGCGATGATTGCCTACACGGGTTTGCAGCGGCTGCGTGCGGATGGTGGCGAGCCACCGGTCTTTGGCGCCCGGCCGCGCTGGTCGCTCGATGAACTGACGGCAGCCGACCGGGATACCAAAGCATGCACGCAATAGACAACGGCGATACGATTTTTCTGACTGATTTGCGGGTGCGCGCAATCATCGGTATCAACGACTGGGAGCGCCGGGTACGTCAGACAGTGTCGGTGGACCTGGAGATGCCGGCCGATGCCCGGCGTGCCGCGCGTAGCGACGATATAGCCGATACCATGAACTACAAGGCGGTCGCCAAGCGTCTGATCGCTTTTATTTCAGAGTCGGAATTCCAGCTGGTGGAGACGCTGTCTGAGCGTATCGCCGAGATCGTACTCAAAGAATACGGTTTGTCGTGGGTACAGGTCAGCGTACACAAACCGGGAGCCGTTCGCGGCGCCAGGGACGTCGGTATCACCATCCGCCGTGGTGATCCGCGCGAACCGACCGGGACGCAGCCGGAAATTTTTGTCGGGCTGGGTAGCAACGTGCAACCGGAGCATTACCTGGGGATGGCAATGACCGCTCTCGAGGCCCGCTTCGGCGCGTTACGGCGTTCTACCGTCTATCGTAACGCGGCTGTTGGTTTTGACGGCGATGATTTTCTGAATCTGGTTGTTGGTTTTACATCGTCGGAAGACGTACTGGCCATTTCAGCTGCACTGGCGCGTATTGAGCAGGACTGTGGGCGTGAACGCAGTGGCATCCGGTTTGCACCGCGAACGATGGATCTGGACTTGTTGATGTACGGGCAACAGGTGTTCGATGATCCTGAATTCGTATTGCCGCGCCCGGAAATCCTGCAGCACGCATTTATTCTCCGGCCGCTCGCAGAGCTCGCGGCCAACGTCATTCACCCACTGGAGAGACGCACTCTGGCGCAGCTTTGGCGCGACAGTGACCTTCGCGACCATGTTATGACGCCAGTGGACGTCGGTTTCCAATGAGTCCCCGGTCCTGTTTTCTGTTCCTGGCTGTATTCGCCGTGGCATGTGGCGGTGGCGGCGGCGGCGGTGGTGGAGGTGGCGCGCCGATAAACGCTGTTGTGCCGGATGCCTGTAGCACAGTCGAGCAAAACAGATTTGTTAACGATGCGATGTTGGATATCTATTACTGGGTCGATGAGATGCCCAGCGCCGATCCGGCGGACTTTGCCACACCACAGGCATTACTGGATTTTCTTGTTTTTCCCGACCTGGATCGCTTCAGTGCCATAGTCGACGCGGCCGCAGAAGACGCGTTCTTTTCCGCGAGCCAGTTTATCGGCATCGGCATGGGCATATTGCTGCTTGGCGAGGATGAATTGCGGGTCACCCAGACTTTTAGCGATGGCCCGGCACGAGCGGCAGGTATACGGCGTGGTTTCACCATACTTGAGATCAATGGCCAGACAATCGCCGAAGCAGTCGCCGGTAACGGTGTATCTGCGGCGTTTGGCGCCGATGAAATCGACGTTCCGGTTGAGTTGCGATACACGGATCTTGCCGGAACCGAGATGCAGGTCACTTTGTTCAAAGCACTCGTTACTATCGATACGGTTTCGGCTTCGGCGGTCTTCGATGTGGCCGGAGCGACTACCGGTTACCTGAAGTTTCGCAATTTTGTGGAGCCTTCCTTCGACGCGCTTGCCACCACCTTTGCTGATCTGGTGCAACAGGGCGTGACGCAGCTGGTACTGGATCTGCGTTACAACGGCGGCGGGTTGATTTCTGTGGCGGAATTTCTTTCCGGGCTGCTGGGCGGCCAGACTACAGCGGGTGAAGTATTCGCCAAACGGGTGCATAACACCGAAAACGAATTTCGTAATCTCACCACCAACTTTGTCGATGAAACCAATGCTTTGGACTTGAGCCGCGTGGTAATCATCACGACCGGTGCGACGGCATCGGCGAGCGAGATGATTATCAATGGGCTGGATCCATTTCTGGATGTCTGGTTGGTAGGCGATGACACATTCGGTAAGCCGGTGGGATCCTACGGGTTCACTTTTTGCGATAAAGTACTGCGACCCACCTCTTTCGCCAACGAAAACGCAGTAGGCAATACCGACTATTTTGCCGGTTTCGCGGCCGATTGTGCGGCCGAAGACGAACTCGACCGGGCTCTCGGTGATCCGCAGGAAGCCTCCCTGGCCGAGGCACTC
>JAOTXR010000338.1 GCA_029862285.1 Gammaproteobacteria bacterium | reverse complement strand
GGCAAAGAATGTATCGAGTTGACCGAGCAACGTACGAATGCTCACCGGCTTGTCCAACACAATTACCCGGTCCATTCCGGTTGCTTCCTTTCGTGTACTCTCTTCGGCACGGCCCGTCATGATTATTGTTGGCAGGTCGCGATGCGGGAGCTCGCGACGAATACGGCGACACAGATCAAGACCTGAAATGTCCGGAAGGGTAGCGGCGGTGATAAATGCATCCGGCGCTTCTTCCGTTAGCAACTCCCAGGCTGTCTCACCGTCTGTAGCTGTCTTGACGCGATATCCGGAACGGACCAGCGCCAATCGCAACATGCGTGCCAAATACGGCTCATCTTCAGCCACGATCACTCTTTTCATGACACCTGACTCGTCTCTAACCCAAACGAAGGCGAGAGTGTGGCACCACAAGGGCTAACGTGCCGTGATCAGCTTCTCACCGAAGCACTTTGCTATTCGTGTTTTATGTCAATTACAACTCATTATTGTGAAAAATAACGGCGAAGAAACCGGTCGAAACTGATCTTGTCCGATGCTTCTATCTGCTGCTGTCGAACGAGTGATTCGCGAGCCATTGTTGTGAGCTGCTCGTGACGTTTTGCATTAATATCAGCAAGGGAATCGAAATATTCACGGTGCGATGCCGACATACGCAGCGCAAATTCGTAGAAAGACTCAGTATTCGCCTGCATTTCGCGCAGTACCCGGGCAGAGGGAGTTAGTTCCGGCTCGCGAATAGCACTCATTTGCTCTAGCAGCGCCTGGTTATACGAACCCTGCTCGCAGCCTGAATCCAACACTTCGGCGATTGGCTGCATCTGCTCGCATAGCTCCAACGCCCATGCAGACAGCCGGCAAACCGCATCACCGCGATTCAGCTGCAACTGCGGATCGCGGCCATCGCGCGCCACTCGGAGCTGGTTATGGTCAATCTGGCGTTGCTCGTCATCGTGAATGGGTGGGCTGTCATGCAATGCACAGAATACCAACAGCGTCTCCAGAAAACGGATTTCCTTCTGGTTGATACCCACCGGGTCAAACGGACTGACATCCAGGGCGCGAACTTCGACATACTCGATGCCACCACGCATTAATGCATGACTGGGTTTTTCACCGCTCCAGGCAACGCGTTTCGGCCGAATCAGGCTGTAGTACTCGTTTTCGATTTGCAGGATGTTGGCATTCAATTGCTGGTACTGGCCGTCGACGACAACACCGATTTCCTGGTAATCCGGGTGCACCGTATTAGTCGCATATTGCAGTCCGGCGACATACTCGTCCAGGTTGTTTACCGGAATCTGCAGACTCGATTGCACTTTATTCTTATAGCCAACATCGCTCATCCGTAACGAAGTTGCATGCGTACCAAAAAGCGTACCGTCAAATTCCTCGAGATTAGAGTCACGTCCGCCAAAAAAACTGCTGCAGGCTGCCGGTGACGCGCCGAACAGATAAAGAGTCAGCCAACCGTAGCGGCGAAAATTCCTGAGCAAGTCCAGATAGCCGGCGGAAATGGCAACGGCTTGTGGCTCTTCCCGGTCCTCCGCGGCAAACAGCTCAGCCCAGAAGCGCCGGCCGAGCGAGAAATTGAAGTGCACGCCGGCGATTGCCTGCATAAGTCGCCCGTAACGATGACCAAGTCCCCGCCGATACACTGTTTTCATCGTCCCGACATTGGATGAACCATAACGCGCTATAGGAATATCCTCGTCGCGGCTGACCATACAGGGCATGCTGGTAGCCCAGAGCATCTCGTCACCGATCTGCTCGTAGACAAACTGGTGCAGATCCACCAGGCATTGCATCGCGCCCCATGTCTCATTGACCGGTGGTGTCACCAACTCGAGCAAGGCCTCAGAGAAATCAGTAGTGATCCAGGAGTGAGTGAGTGCGGAGCCGAGGGAGGCAGGATGGGATGTCCTCGCCAGGCGGCCGTCGCGTGTGACCCGCAGACTCTCTTTCTCGATGCCTATTTGGCGGGCCGACAAGGCGCGGGCGCTGATCACCTGGAGACGCTGATGCAGCTTTTTATAGTCGCTGGACCTCATTAGGTGAGCCACTATCTCCGACACGCTGGGCCGAAGCAAGTAGCCTAAACCTTGAACCACGTCTCTGTCCCCACCGCCCCTTTCCGTTAGTCTGGCCGGTATCCATATCGGGAGCAGAGACCACTAATGCCAGTCCGCAGATTTGTTGCTGCCATCCTGATGAGCGCCATACCTGCCGCTCAGGCAGGCGATGCGATCAGCACGCTGACCGCGATTGGTGACGCCCGTTCCTGGGCCACCGTCAGCGTACTGCTCGCGATGGTCGTTGCCCTGACTCTCGCCACGCTAATTGGCGTGCGGCGCAGTCACTCAAGAATGGAAAGGAAATTCGCTGAAATGGAGCGGCAGATCTCCAGACACGAAAAAACCGAGATGATCCTCAAAGAGGCTCACGAGGAATTGGAAACGCGGGTGCGCGGGCGTACCGCCGACCTGGAGATGTCCTTCCAAAAACTGAACGATGTACGTGATTCTCTCGCGGCAGCAAAAGAGCGTCTGGTATCGCTCGCGCGTGTCGATGAATTGACCGGCGTTGCCAACCGTCGTCAGTTTGATGAGACACTCAATATTGAGATTAAGCGCAACATCCGGGCACAGCGACCAGTCTCGTTGATTCTCGCTGAACTGGATTTTTTCAGTCACTACCGACGCTCTTATGGCCGTGAACGTGCCGACGTTGCACTAAAAAAAGTCGCGACCGCTGTTAGTCGCACTTTCAAACGAGCACCGGACGTGGTCGCCCGCTACGACGACCAGAGTTTCGGTATTATTCTGCCCGCGACAGAAGTACGCGACGCGATGCGCTTTGCCGAGCGCATGCGCCAGGTTGTCTATCAGCTATGTGTACCACACAGCGAATCCGAGACTGCAGATCGGGTTACTGTCAGTGTCGGTATCGCGACGATGCAACCCGACAAGCTGTACAAATCCGACGACCTTATCGCCGCTGCCAGCCGCGCACTGGACGCTGCACAACAGCACCGCAATACGGTCGAATACGACGCGATCCGTTCCGAAACCGCCCAGGCCTGAACGATCCGGCGCTGTGGCTCATGCGCCTGGTG
>JAOTXR010000337.1 GCA_029862285.1 Gammaproteobacteria bacterium | reverse complement strand
CGATGGTCCGGTGGCTGTGGACTGGGATAACGCAGAGACGCTCGCACTGACAGCGTCGGATCTGGAGAGCAGTGGCGAACCTGGTGCCAGTTATTCGGATTGCCCGGCTTGTGCTACGAAAGAGAAAAATTACACAACATGGGAAAAGGGGTTGAAACGCTGGGTGCGACAAAACGAAACGGTGTCGCTATTCCGAAGCAAAAAACACCGGCTGACGTCAGAACCAGGCGAGAGCGAGGGTGCGTTCAGGGCGCGCTTGCAACAAGCTGGCAGCGAAAAGCGCGATCAGGCTGTCGCAAAACTTCGCAAGCGCTACGCGTCCAAAGCAACGACACTGGAGAATCGTCTGCTCCGAGCTGAACAGTCCATCGAGCGTGAACAACAACAGTCCAGCCAAAAAAAGATGGATACCGCGATTTCGGTCGGTACCGCGATTCTGGGTGCTGTACTTGGACGCAAGCGCTTGTCGACTACGACAGCAGGCCGGGTGGGTACGGCGATGCGCAAGGCCGGCGGCGCGCGTAAAGAAGCAGCCGATGTTGCCCGGGCAAAACAGACCGCGAAAAAAGTTCACGCAGAACTGGAAGCATTGAATGAGGCGTTAGCGGCCGAAGTTGACGCGTTAGATACTGCATACGACGCGCAAACCGAAGAATTGACAGAAATTCCTATCCGTCCCAAAGCGACCGACATTCATGTGCCGCTCATTGGGCTCGCGTGGATGCCATATCGTGACCATGGCGATGGAAGACTGAAGGGTGCATGGCTTTCCTAATCGGAATCTGCGCGTAATGATGCAGGCGGTTTACTCGGTGAGGCGGGTTCCGACATAGGCCAGTTCCTGTCCAGCGTTATCCATTCGGCAATCCTCTTCCAGATGTTGTCGTCTCAGGCGCAAAGGTCGCAGAATTGGTTCGGCCGGACGAAGACCTGAACCGCTAAGACAGTGAACAATTCAGCGCCGGTTATCTAAAGCCCCTGCCGATGTTGACGCCGCTGCATCACATCAAGCGATGCATCGAAAATCAATTTATGAGAACAACGTGGTTTACATGCACCAGACCTGACTATTTCCTGGGTGCGCAATTGTTAAATATTGTTGCATTGTGACCCTATGCCTACCCACACTGATATACTTGCGGCTGTAAAAATCCCATACGCATTTTTGGACGGGAATTTCTCCCCGCGATTCCGGCACCCTTGGTTGAACCAGAAGCGTACAGAAGGCCGCAGGACAAACAGAAAATATACATAACAATTTGCCAGCTGGTAGTAATTATGTTGCAGTAGAGCTTGTCAAGGCTCTGGATCTGGATATCCAGTAAATTAATAAGGCGTAGCAACCGGGCATGTCTGCCCGGTTGCTCGCATCAAGAAATAATGGGAGAAATGGCAATGTCTGTAGCACGCGTAACTGAATTGAGTGCGTCGTCCTCGAAGAGCTTCGAGGATGCCGTTGAGAAAGGCATCAAAAGAGCAAACGAGACCCTGGATAACATTGAGGGTGCATGGGTTCAGGACTTTAAAGTCACTTGCAAAGGCGGCAAGATTGACGAGTACCGCGTTAACATGAAGGTAACCTTTGTTCTTAAGTAACACCAAGCACAGATTCCAATAATCGATCAGAGCCGGGCCATCAGTGCCCGGCTTTTTTTGTGCCGTTTGTAAAACATTGTCAACAAATCGGTTTTTCGAAGTTTTGCAACTAGACTCATCGGTGTTCGAGTGATATCTGATGCTCGGCAAGAAACACCCGAACTTTGGACTTTCACATAATCGTGATACAGAGGAATCGAAACAATGGCAAAACGAATTGAATACATCGAAGGTATCGGTCCTTCACTGGGCGCAGCGTTGCGTGACGCTGGCGTAAATACAGTAGATAAACTATTGGAGCTTGCGTGCGACAAAAAGGGTCGTGCGATATTGTCCGACAAAACGCAGATCGCCGAAGCTCGCTTGCTCAAGTGGGTGAATATGGCGGACCTGTTTCGTATCCGCGGTGTCGCCACCCAGTACGCGGAGCTTCTCGAAGGTGCTGGCGTCGACACAGTAAAAGAGTTGCAGCACCGAAACGCCGAAAATCTTGCCGCAAAAATGAATGAGGTCAATGCAGAAAAGAAGCTCGTTCGCAAGACGCCTTCGGTCAATGTGGTTGCATCCTGGGTTAAGCAGGCGAAGTCTTTGCCTACCAAGATTACGCATTAATTAGACGATAGAGCGGGATCACGGCGGTGCCGGTTCGGTGCCGCTCGTCATCTCAGCAGGGGGTTCCACCATGGACTTTAGTTCACTAATCGAGTCACTTCAGGGCACGTTGAGTAATACGCTACCGAGTTTGCTGGCAGCTGTGGGCATCCTCGTGGTCGGTTGGTTAGTCGCGGTAGTGCTGCGCGCAGCTACGCGACGATTACTCCGCATGATGAAGCTCAACGAACGTATCCAGACCAGCACGGACGGCGAAATCAATGCCGAGTCGTGGGGCGCCAGCGGCGTCTTCTGGGTAGTTATGTTCTTCGTGCTGATCGCCTTCTTCAATGTGCTGGACCTTGAGATCGTATCTTCGCCGCTGCAGGCGCTGGTCACCCAGATATTCGAGTACGGACCAAGCCTTATCGCTGGCGGCGTGCTCGGGCTGGTCGCCTGGATACTGGCGAGTCTCGCGAAAACGCTGGTGACCAGCGGGCTTGCGGCGACGTCGTTGGACGAGAAAGTCAGCCAGGCGGCGGAGATGAAGCCAATCAGCCAGAACATCGGTGATGTGCTTTACTGGCTTATCCTGCTCATGTTCCTGCCGGCTATCCTCGGCACCTTGCAACTTCAGGGCCTGCTGGTCCCGGTGCAGGGAATGGTCGACAAGATTCTGGCGATGGTGCCCAACATCTTTGCGGCTGCGATCATCACACTCGTCGGCTGGTTTGTCGCCAAGATCCTGCGTGATCTCGTGCAAAACCTGCTCGAGGTGGTCGGTTTTGACCGGCTCGGTGAGAAAGCCGGACTGACCGGCAAGGTGGGCCTTTCCCGCTTGACCGGTCTGCTCGTGTTTATCTTTGTGTTTGTGCCGGCACTCGTGGGCGCGCTCAATACATTGCAGATTGATGCGATTTCGAAAC
>JAOTXR010000336.1 GCA_029862285.1 Gammaproteobacteria bacterium | reverse complement strand
CTTGCATCCGTTGCAATAACACGAGGAAAATATTCCGCAAGCCGGCGTGCGGCCTGACCGTTACCGCAACCACACTCCCAGATTAGCTGCGCTGCCGGAACAAGCTGCGCGAGCCAGCGGTACAAGGCTTCGGTATAGCCGGGACGGAAATTTGCGTAATCCGCGGCGTGGCCTGAGAAGTGATCTTTAAATTTCAATGCTGGCTTCGCGTAAACACCCGCGAACGCCGAGCTTCAATCAGGCAACGTCGGCGGCGTAGTGTCTGTTACGCACAACAATACCGCCATTGTGATCATAAATCAGCCCATCGGAATGCAGAGTCTTCAACACGCGGCACACCATCTCCCTCGAGCAGCCTACCAGTCGCGCCAGCTGTGGCCGGGTTATATGGATCTCCCAACCATCTTCAACAGCCCTGGCGTCGGGCTCATTACACAAATCCAGCAACGCATGAGCGACCCGGCCAGTAACATCCACGAATGCCAGGTCCCCGAGTTTGAGATCCGTGCTAAACAATCTGACGGCTATCTGGGTTGCGATCTCTACAACCAGCGATGGATCGTCAACAGTCAGTTGCTGAAATTTTTCGTAGCTCATTTCTACAACCACACAATGAGAGCGCGCCCGCACCCACGCGCTGCGGGTTGCCTGATTTTGATCGAAAAAACCCAGCTCGCCAAAGAAATGACCCTGGTTCAGATACGCCAGGATCATGTCGCGGCCGGCATCGTCTTCGATGATGACTTCGACTGACCCGTCCAACAGATAGAAAAGTGAGTCCGCCAGCTCGTTAACCTTGATTATCATATTCCGTGCCGGCACTTCGCGTGTACGGCAGTGCGCCAGGAACCGGTTCAGTACAGCCGAATCCAGTCTTTCCTGTGGTGGGCTTTTCATTTGCAGAACACTAGAGATTGACCGAGGCCGCCGGACCTGCGCCATAAATCAATATTAGATTGCGATGCCATGCGGCCCGGGCGGGCGCATGCAGGAAAATCGATACCGGGCTTAGTGCACCCGAGACCACTGCAGGACGGTGAGATCATCGGCTTCCACATCAAGATTATCGGCGAGCATGCTGCGCACGTCGCAGTCCTCGAACTCGTTTTCCGAATAGCGCATTACTTCCACGACACCGCTGAACTCCGTGTAACCATCCTGGCTACCGTCCACGATCAGGAAATGTGTGTAATACTTTTCCTCCATAGATGCACAAACTAGTCGATGGCGCCTGAATGTACTGTGAACAAAGCCGCATAATTATTGCCATGCCAAACGCAAACGCATTATCTGAGACGCCGGTCACATTGGCTGGTGAAAAAGAGTGACGACGGCACTGTATCGTCATGCCTTATGTCGGCTACACGACGCCGGACCGGGGCATCCGGAAAACTCCGGTCGCCTCGATGCCATTGATTCGCAGCTCACACAGGACGGATTACTTACGCTTTTGACACCATGCGAGCCGGCAGTCGCCAGTCGTGATCAACTCGCACGCATTCACGATTCCGATTACATCGACCGGATTTTTTCCGCGTCGCCGGCCAGCGGGTTGTTACACCTCGATGGCGACACTGCCATGAACCCCCACTCGCTACAGAGTGCATTGCTGGCAGCCGGTGCCGTTATCGATGCTACTGACAAGGTACTGAATGCGGATATTGATAATGCATTTTGCTGCGTGCGGCCACCGGGACATCACGCAGAATATGCACGGGCAATGGGTTTTTGTTTGTTTGGCAGCATCTCGGCAGGCGCGGCGCATGCCCTTGCACATCACGGGTTGGATCGTGTCGCCATATTGGATTTCGACGTGCATCATGGCAATGGTACAGAGAGCATTTTTCGGTCTGATTCACGCGTGTTGTTCTGTTCCAGCTTTCAACACCCGTTTTATCCGTACACCAAGCTCGACAATCCGCCGGCGCACATCGTGCACACGCCACTGGATGCTGGCAGCGATAGCACGGTGTTTCGCAAGGCGATCGAGCGCGACTGGCTCCCCGCTGTCGCCCGACACCAACCGCAAATGATCTTCGTGTCCGCTGGTTTCGACGCGCATCGGGATGACCCACTGGGTGGCCTGATGCTGGAGGACGAAGACTTTTCCTGGGTAACGCGTCAGATCAGACTGATGGCTGACGACTTCTGCAACGGCCGCATCGTGTCCAGTCTTGAAGGCGGCTACGACTACGACGCGCTGGGTCGATGCGTGTCCGTTCACCTCGGAGCATTACTCGAGATGGACTCAGAATAGACCCAGTCCACCAAGGCCACATTGCGGCCTCGTCTTCGGCCAACAGGCAACCAGCTCGCGTCATCGAAGCTGGTTTTCCAGTTTTGATCTCGGTAACTCCGAATTGCGCAGGCCGAAACTTCCGGCTATGAATAAATAAGGCATAACGAAAGCCCACGAAGGGGCGGTGGAGCCCCGGGGCTCCGAGGAGGTGTGTCATGTTTGCCATTCGTGTAACCAGCACCGGACTGATCCTCGCTTTAGCGGCCGTGTTCACAATGGCGTTTTGGCCCACCGTCGCATCTGCCGGCGACGGCGACAAGCTGTGGGGTGAGTCGGACGTTCTGGTCGCCGAAATAGGTGAGCCCCTTCTCACTGACTTGCAAGCCGTTGCAGATGGCAACGGCGGCGGGATTCTCGTTTGGCGGCATATCCTGGAATACGATCCGTATCACGTACGAATAGAGGCCGCACGCGTTAGTCACGACGGTCTGGTCCTGTGGTCGTCGTACATTACGCCGGCCACCCAGGTTCTTTTCTTCGATGTTACTTCGGATCATCGTGGGGGCGTCATCGTGGCCTACATAAACGGCATCGGCGACGACGCGGGATACGACGTCTACGCACAACGGCTGAACCCGGACGGCGAACAGGTTTGGGTTACCGAGGACTCAATGGGCACTCGGCTCAGCCACAGCTTCAATCATTTCCAGTATGCTGGCTACGATGCCTATCCGTTTACGGCTTCGGATGGCATCGGTGGCGCCTATGTCAGCTGGCAGGACCGGCTCGCCTATGTTGATCCGGCTGGCACACTCTCGCCGGGTCTGGACGGGATCAAGCTTATTCCGGGAGACACAGTACGATGGTCCTTCGCGATGGTGGGTGACGGA
>JAOTXR010000335.1 GCA_029862285.1 Gammaproteobacteria bacterium | reverse complement strand
TGCTCTCGTATACCGTATTCGACGTCGTGGTCCGTACCAATCACGCGCGTCTGGAAACCGATTTTCAGCTCGATGTGAATCGACGGCTTGGCAAACTCGAACAGGGCCTTACCCGGGCGGTTGAGCGGCTACGTTCAGTCAGCGCTTTTTATCTCAGCTCGGAAACCGTCGAGGCGCAGGAGTTTCGTGACTTTACTGCCAACTACCTGCATCAGGAAGCAGGCCTCAGCATGTTTGCCTGGGCGCCGCTCGAAGTAATCGATGACGCAGCGGAAGATTATTCTGAAGACCCGCTCGCCGGCCTGGCCCTGCCGCTGTTTCATATTGAACCCGGTCCACAGGAACGACTGGGTTTTGAGGAAGATCTGCTGGCAATACCCGGCATGCCCGATGCGGTTGAGGCCGCGTTCGGGCGCGGTGATATTCAATACCTGCTGGCAGACACAACGATCATCCTGGTTGCGCCAACGCTGGACATGGTCGATTGGTCCGGAGTTGCGATTGCGGTGCTACCCATCGAATCGATCAAAGCATGGATCGATTTGAAAGACTGGAACGCCAGCATCTCCATTATCGAAGAGCAAAACGGCAGGGTCATTCTGCAATCGGGTCACCCGGGTATAGCGGACCAGGCCTATATTTCGACGCTGTCCCTCGGCGGCGAGATCTGGCGCGTTACCAGCATGCCGCTGAGGGCGGCCGCCATAAGGACCGGCGCGTGGGCCACGCTGATCGCGGGCATTGTCATGACCGGCCTTATGCTATTGCTAATCATGACGCTTGCAAACAGTACCCGGCGTGCCGAGCGTGTCGTCAGACAGCGTACGCGCGAACTGGAACAGGCGGAAATCGAGGCACGCGGTCAGGCATTACGACTCGCCGATGAAGTGGCGCACTCCAACCAGGTAATTGCGGCGATACCTTCGATCCTGATTAGCGTTGACCTCGATCGCCGGATCAATCAATGGAATCGTGCCATCCAGCACGTAAGCGGTATCGCCTATAACGACGCCGCAGGCAAGAAACTTGAAGAGTGTGGTTGGTCGGGCGATATGCAGGCGCTCGAACAGGGTGTTGCAGACTGCCTGGCGCAGAAAAAAGCAACGCGTCTGGAAAACCTGATTTTTTCCTGCAGCGATGGTTCCGAGGCAACCATCGGCATGGCAATCGTGCCCGTTCACGATAGTGAAAACGCGTTGGATGGCTGTCTGCTGATCGGCGCTGATATTACCGAGAAGAACATGATGGAAATCCAGCTGCGCGAGGCGCAACGTCTGGAGGCAGTCGGCCGGCTCGCAGCGGGTATCGCCCATGAAGTGAACACACCGGCACAGTTTGTATCTGACAACACCACGTTTCTCAAAGACGCGTTTGAAGATCTGATACAACTGGATAGCGTTTATAACGAAGTCGTATCGAATGCCCCAACGTTAGACGTTGAACAAAAGAAAAAAGTGGCAGACGCGCAGCAGGCAGCGGACCGGGATTTTCTGCTCGAGGAAATACCGCAGGCATTGGAGCAGTCGATGGATGGTATCCATCGTATCGCAGACATCGTACGGGCAATGAAAGAGTTTTCGCATCCCGGCGGTGGTGGTCACAAGGAGCAGGTTGACCTGAACCGACTCATCACAAACGCGATAACCGTGGCCGCAAACGAATGGAAGTATCACGCTGAAGTGGAGACCGATCTCGATGCAACGTTGCCACCGGTACCGTGCTATCCACGGGAACTGAACCAGGTTGTGCTAAATCTTCTAATTAACGCCGCGCATTCAATCGCCGACAGTAAGGGCGACAGCGGTGAGCGCGGCAAGATTGTGATTACTACTACCTACGACAAACATGCAGTGGAAATGCGCTTGAGCGACAGCGGCACGGGGATTCCCGAGCATGTGCGCGGCAAAATTTTTGAGCCCTTTTTTACCACCAAGGAAGTGGGTCGCGGTAGCGGCCAGGGTTTGGCACTGGCCTATTCTGCGGTGGTCGACCAGCACGAAGGCTCGCTGTCTTTCGAAACAGCAACCGGTGTGGGAACGACGTTCATCGTCAGTCTTCCATTGCAGATGCAGGATGCAACAGACGAGGTCACCGCATGAAACGGATTATGTTTGTAGACGATGAGCCAATGGTGCTGACGGGACTACGGCGTATGCTCCGGGGCCTGCGTGACGAATGGGAAATGGCGTTTCTTCCCAGCGGCGAGGAAGCGCTGGGAGCACTGGCTGAAGCGCCGTGCGATGTCATAGTCAGCGACATGCGCATGCCTGGCATGGATGGGGTGCAGCTGTTGACGAAAGTCAAAAGCGACTATCCCAATACTGTGCGAATAGCGCTCTCGGGTCATGCCGATATGGAAATGGTGCTCGAGTGTATCGGTGCGACCCATCAGTACCTCGCGAAACCCTGCGATGCCGACACGGTCAAAACGACGATCGATCGCGCCTGTGCGTTACGGGAGCTGCTGAACGACGAGGGATTGCAGGAGCTGGTGACCGAGATGGGCTCGCTGCCGAGTCTGCCGACTCTTTATACTGAAATCATGCAGGCAGTCCGGGATGCCAAGCCCCTGATCGACATCGGCGAGATAATTTCCAAGGATGTCGCGATGACGGCAAAGGTGCTGAAAGTGGTCAACTCGGCGTTTTTCGGGCTTAATCGCCACGTCGAGAGTCCGGCGCAGGCAGTCGCGATACTCGGCCTCGATGCAGTACGTGGCCTGGTGTTGACCGCCAAAGTTTTCGCGGACGTCAAAAAGGCTGCGGCCCTCGACCTGGAGCGCCTGTGGGAGCACAGTGCGGCAACGGGCGCTTTGGCGCGGCGCATAGCGCAGGACGAGGAGCAGCCACGCAAGGTTGTTGATTTATCGCAGATGGCCGGCATGCTGCATGACATCGGCAGGCTGGTGTTGGCATCGCAATTCGGTGACAAATACGAACAGGTGCTGGAAATGCAGCAACAGACGGGGGAGCCGGACTGGCAATGTGAGCGCGCCATATTCGGGCAAACTCACAATGAAGTGGGTGCTTACCTGCTGGGGCTTTGGGGCCTGCCAAATCCTATCGTCGAGGCCGCGGCTTTTCATCACCAGCCGGTCAATGGTGCCGGTGATGTATTCTCGCCGCTTACAGCAGTCTATCTGGCCGA
>JAOTXR010000334.1 GCA_029862285.1 Gammaproteobacteria bacterium | reverse complement strand
TGCATGTCATGCTGCCGCGTGTGCGTGACTTCTATAATCTGGAAAAACTCTGGGATACCGGTGACTATGATTCGCAGCGCGGTGCATCCTCGGTCGATTGATTCGGCCGCTGTCGCATGCGTCTGCGGGTAATTGCGGCCGGCACGCGGATGCCGCAGTGGGTATCGCAAGGCTGGCAGCAATACGCGGGGCGGATGCCAGCCAACTGCTCCCTGGAACTACTGGAAATCCCGCTAACCCATCGCGGTCGTGGCGTCAGTGACCAAAAAGCCATACAGCAAGAAGGCGAGCGGATGCTGGCGGCGCTGCGGCCCGATCACCGTGTCATTGCCATGGATGTCGCCGGCCACAGTCGAAGTACTGAAGACCTTGCCGACGAATTGTCGCGCTGGCGTCAGGACGGACGTGACGTCGATTTCCTGATCGGCGGACCCGATGGCTTTGCGCCGTTGGTTATTGACCGCGCTGAGCAGCGGTGGTCGTTGTCGCCGTTGACCTTCCCACATGGCCTGACACGTGTACTGGTTGCAGAACAGTTGTACCGGGCATGGACCATACTTCAAGGGCACCCGTATCACCGGCGCTAGCGCGCCCATTGGGTCGGCCTCGATCTTTCCTGCTAAGCTGCGCCGAGTGGGGGGAAGGTTGTTTTGCGCATAACGCTTGGTGCAGCGCTGCTGCTGACATGCTTGCTAGGTTCGGTTTCCGGAGAGGCCGCCGATATCGATGCGCCAGCGGTGTTCCTGAGTGGTGTTCCCTTGTCCGTGCCAGCCACGGTGGATGCTGCCGGTGACTACACGCTACAGGTTGGAAATACCCGTCACAGCACCCACGCCGACGTGGCCGGGGCGCTGGTGTTCGAAGATATCGTCATTGCCGAGACCGGCGACGTTGCACTTACGCTGCAAAGCGGTGACAAGACGCTTGCCACGGGAAACAGCCGGGTCATTGCCGGCTGGCTGGCAATCGTGCCGCCATTTTTGGCAATTGCGATTGCGCTGGTATTTCATAGCGTAATTCCTGCGTTGTTTCTCGGCGCCTGGGTCGGCGTACTCGCAGCGATGGGATTGTCGTTGGTCAATATCGGCCGCAGCATGCTCACCGTGTTTCAGACCTACGTGCGCGACGCAGTTGCCGACGCCGATCACGCCGCGATCATGTTGTTCACTTTTATGATTGGCGGCATGGTCGGCATCGTGTCGCGCAATGGTGGCATGCAGGGTGTGGTCGAACACGTCGTCAAGTGGGCCAATACACCACGACGCGGTCAGATCGCCACTGCAGCAATGGGTGTGGCAATTTTTTTTGACGACTATGCCAACACGCTGGTCGTAGGCAACACGATGCGCCGGGTCAGCGATGCGTTGAAAATATCCCGCGAGAAGCTGGCGTTCATTGTCGACGCGACTGCCGCACCGATTTCCTGTATCGCACTGGTAACTACCTGGGTCGGTTACGAGGTGGGGTTGATTGATGCGGCAATTGGGCAGATCGATGGTTTCGATGAATCTGCGTATTTAGTCTATCTGCGTTCGATAGGCTACAGCTTTTACCCACTGGTGATGTTGATGCTGGTGTTCCTTGTGGCTGCCGGTGGACGCGATTTCGGGCCCATGCACCGGGCGGAGCGGCGGGCGCGCACTACCGGGCAACTTACAGAACCCGGTTCAGATATTGCCCACAGCGAGGACGAGGGCAAACAAATTGAACCGATTCCTGGAAAGCCGCGTCGTGCCATCAACGCGATCGTCCCGGTGCTGATGCTGATTGGCGGTGTGTTAACCGGTCTCTTTGTGACCGGCGAGGGCGATACACTGCAGGACATTATCGGCAGCGCCGATTCCTACAAAGCGCTTATGTGGGCATCGATAATTGCAGTAGTGGTTGCCGCAGGCATGACGCTGGTACAACGCATACTTACGATCGAGCAAACCATCCAGGCATGGTACGCCGGGATCAAGCTGATGTTGTTTGCAATGATCGTGCTGGTGCTCGCCTGGACGCTCAGCTCTATAACGGAAGTATTGCACACAGCCGATTATCTCGTATCCCTGCTCGGTGGCTTTCTGCCACCGGCGTTGCTGCCGTCTGTAATTTTTGTGCTCGCAGCGCTAACCGCTTTTGCAACCGGAACCAGCTGGGGCACAATGGGAATATTGCTGCCGATTGTGGTCCCTCTGGGCTGGGCCATACTCTTGGCGAACAATATGGCCGACCCGGATCACCTCCACATTCTTTATTCCTCCGTCGCCTGTGTGCTGACCGGCGCAGTATGGGGGGACCACTGTTCACCCATTTCGGACACGACAATTCTTTCGTCCATGGCGTCGGGTTGTAATCACATGGACCATGTAAACACGCAACTACCCTACGCACTGTTGGTGGGCGTATCCGCCATCCTGCTGGGCACGTTGCCCGCCGGATTTGGCGTTCCCTGGTGGCTGGCGCTGCTGTTGTCGGCGGGTGGTGTGATCGCCGCGCACCAGCTGCTGGGCCGCCCCTCGGGCTAGCCAACCCGGTCATTCGACCTCGCTGTAACTCCCTCTTGCCATTGAGAAAAAGGCGTTCCACGGCTCTGGAACCGGCATCCTTGCATCGTCTTTGGCTAACAGAGAAACTAGACAGTTCGCATTATGAATCAACGATTTATCTATCTTGCCTCGGCGTCGCCGCGGCGCCGCGAACTGCTGGATCAGATCGGTGTGCGTTATCGGCTATGTCCGGTGGACATCGACGAGACGCCACAGCCTGGCGAAGCGCCACTTGACTACGTACGGCGGGTAGCCGGCGAGAAAGCAGCCGCTGCCGCGGAACAGCTCCACGAGTCGGGCAGCGAAGGCACGGTGCTGGCAGCGGACACAACCGTAGTAATTGACGGGGACACACTGGGGAAGCCGCGTGATCGCGCGGAAGGTCTGGCGATGTTGGCACGTCTGTCTGCCGCAGAACACGATGTGCTAACGGCCGTGTGTGCTGTGCACGATGGGCGGTTACACGCGGACACTAGTGCGACTCGCGTCGTTTTTCGAAACATCAGTGACAGTGAGAGAAAAACATATTGGGCAAGCGGTGAGCCATCGGACAAAGCCGGCGCCTATTCAATTCAGGAACGCGGTGCGGTTTTCATCGAGCGAATTGAGGGCAGTTA
>JAOTXR010000333.1 GCA_029862285.1 Gammaproteobacteria bacterium | reverse complement strand
ACGGCACGATTGGTTTCTTAGACCTGGCAGTCATGAAATCCCTGTTCCTGGCAGATCCCGGACCCAGTGGTGCGCCGAACATTTGTGAGGCCGGTTGCGGTCTGCGCGATACCGGGCTCGATCCGGCGCAGCACTTCGGGGTGCAAATGTATGTACTTGGGACTCCAAATAACTGGCGTCCCGAACCGCCATACAACCTGATCAATTACGGCGGTGGCGTGTACCGCATCCAGGTCGAGGTGAGTGCCGCGGAACACGACCTGAAGATTGCCGATGCGGACTGGACACTCGAATACGACTCTCGGTTGCGGTTGGTGCTCGGTGAGCCGTTGCTGCTCGATGGCGGTGCTCCCGACGGTAGCCCGGACATTTCACTCGACCTGGAACAGAACAGTTGCCTCAACTTCCGCGTCGAGGTGGTCGACACGAACATACCCCCGGCGCAGGTGGAATTGACAGTCAACAAGAAGCCTTGATAGCAGTCATCTCGTGGCAGCGCCGTCCAGATGGTAAGAAAGCGCTCGCAAGGCCGCGCGCGTGGTGTCGTTAGGATTGATCCGGCGGGACATAACCTTCGGGCCGGGCGGAACCGGGACCAAAGAAAAAATTTTCCATTTCGCCTTCCAGAAACTTGCGGGCTTTGGGTTGGTAAGGTGTCAATCGATTTTCGTTGATGAGCATCGTTTGATGGGCCAGCCAACGCTGCCAGGCCTCTTTGGACACGTTGTCGAAAATGCGCTGGCCCAGTTCGCCGGGGTAAGGCGGCTGGTCCAGTCCCTCGGCTTCCTTGCCGAGCAATATGCAATTCACTCTACGCGTCATCTATTTTTCCTTCGCCGGCGGGAGCCGGATCGTGGCTAACATCGCTTTTGTGCTGCAACCGATGCAATAACGCCGTTACCGGTGCGGCCAGACCGACCTTCGCCGGCGACTCGACGTTATACCAGAGACGTCGATCATCTGCGACCGATGCCGCGTTGTGATCTAGACGAACCACAACAGGTGCAATGTCGAGATCGAAATGCGTAAAGCTGTGACGCATCACCGGCCAGGCTTCGGCATCGGTCACATCGCACCCCAGAGTTTCACGACACCACTGTTCCGGTGCAGCATTTTCCGGCAACTCCGGCAGACTCCACAAGCCACCCCAAATACCTGATTCCGGACGTTTTTCCAACAATACTCGCGCGTGCGCCACCGCCAGCAGCATCCGGGTGTTGCGCACCCGGCGTTCGTTTCCTGGTTTCTTGCCGGGATAGTTATGTGGGTCAGCGCTCGCGCAGGCACGGCAATCTGCAACAAGCGGGCAGTCTGTGCACCTGGGATTGCGACGGGTACAGACCGTTGCACCCAGGTCCATGATCGCCTGAGTGTATGCGGCAACATTCTGCTGCGGTGTGAACTCTTCCGACAGGTTCCACAGTTTTTTGGCGACCACGCTACGGCCCGGCCAGCCCGACACCAGCCGGTGTCGAGCGAGTACCCGTTTGACGTTGCCATCGAGAATCGGAAAACGAAGATTCATCGACAATGCCAGTATCGCGCCCGCGGTCGATCTGCCGATACCCGGTAACTCGCACACGTCGTCAAATTCCTGTGGGAAAACTCCATCGTGATTCTTGCAAATTCGGTTTGCCGCGCGATGCAGATTACGCGCACGTGCGTAATAACCCAGACCGGACCACAAGTGCAGCACATCGTCGAGCGGTGCCGCCGCCAGTATTGCAACATCGGGGAATTGCTTGATGAACCGCTCAAAATACGGAATGACAATTGCCACCTGAGTTTGCTGCAACATGACTTCCGAGATCCAGACACGATACGGAGTCGCCGGTTGTTGCCAGGGCAGATCACGACGCCCGCAAAGCAGATACCAGTCGATCAGGCGCTGAGAAAAACTGGTCATTTACTGATAATTGAGCGCAGCCTGCTCGAGGTTACCGAGGGTGCGCGATACTCGCCTGCGCAACACACTCCTTATCAGCGCTGGACCGATAACCGCGGGTATCCAGAAGTCCGGCTCGACCTCGGTCCGATACGTGACACGAGTCCCGGATTCATGCGGCAACAGTTCCCAGTGCGAATGCCCGTAACGCACATCGGTGTCAGAATCTGGTACCACGACGGCCCTGATCTCGGTGGCGGAAATTTCCTCGACGCGTTCGATGCGCTCCACCTTGCGACAAAATAAAATGACACAACCCTTCATCCTGGTGTACACCAGTGCGACCGTGTCGCTGACACGTTCGATCAGCCGGCTTTCGGCGATACCCTTGTCGAGTTTCTCCAGGCCATCGTAGTCGGTGATGACGCGATAAACGGCCGACGATGTTGCTTCCAGCTGTACTTCTCCCTCGAGGACGTAGCGGTCGCCTTCTTTGGTGACGGTTACATGATCGAGCTCAGCTGCGATTGCCGCGTGTGACAACGCCAGCGCGAGCAGCAGAGGTTTATGGGGAGGCACTATGTATCTGGCTGGCGTTGGCGAGCTGCTCGATGCGGTTGGCCGCATCAATACCACGACTTCGCAATTTGGCGCGAATGATCATCGGCCCGAGTACTGGCGGAATCCAGAAACCGGGCTTGAACTCCACACCGTAAAGCAGGCGGGTTCCGGATCCCTCTTGCTCAAAGACCCAACGAGCAACACTGAAATCGACGTCGCTTTTTTCAGGGATGGCAATCGCCAGGATTTCCCGGCCTGGTGTCAGTGTGAGTGTTTCCACCCGTTCTATCTCGGTGCAAAAGAACAACACACAACCAACGGCCCTGGAATAGACGACACCGTTGCCGATTTCGTCGCGCTCCAGATAGCGGGTCTCGGTAAACACTTTGGAGATACGATGAAAACCCTCGTAATCCGCCAGGATCTCGAACACCGCGTCAGGCGGTGCATCGATAAAGGTTTCTGACGCCACCAGGATATGCCCTTTCTTACGCTCCACATCGATCGCACGCAGTTCCGCTGCTGCAACCGTCAGCGCCGGCAGCATCAAAAGACAAGAAAACGCAGCCCTAACCACCGCCGAGCAAACCCTTGAGCTTGTCTTTAAGTTTCTCCTCGAGTTCTTCCTTGATGTCTTTCGGTTCCTCTTCTTCGGCACCTTCTTCGGGAGAATCCGCGATTGCTTCGCCCGCGGCGCCACCCA
>JAOTXR010000026.1 GCA_029862285.1 Gammaproteobacteria bacterium | reverse complement strand
GTATTCGTGCCGAAGACCGTTTCTACGAACTTTCCGAGCAGGTTTCGGACCTGGGATTCGAAAATCCCGACACGCTGGATCCGATAGTCAGTGATCTCGGCCTCGAAGTAACAACGCTTTCTGGTGTCACCCATGATGGTGGCACAGGGATTGCTGCAAACCCGTTAATCATCGACGCGGCTTTCAGCGAGAGAGTTCTGGATCAACGTGAAAACAGCGATCTGATCGAGCTCTCGTCCGACAGCCGGATTATATTGCGGGTTGAGGATTATCGCGCCGCCGAATTGCATCCACTTGCAGAAGTCAGTGATTCGATTGCCGCCCTACTGAAACTCGAGGCCGCAGAGCAACTCGCGGCGGAGCAGGGCGAGGCACTATTGGCACGGGCACAATCGGGTGAATCGTTGGAGAGTCTGGCTGCCGAGAGTGGCGCTGAGTATCATGCCGCAGAATCGTATCGTCGCACCGCCGCGTTGCCGCTGGTATTGCGAGACGCGTTGTTCGTAGCACCGCAGCCAACCCCGGAACAGGTTACTTATCGGGGTGTGGCTCTCGATGACGGCAGTTTCGCATTATTTGCTCTGACTGACGTCGTGCCGGGCAGCACCGATAACCTGGGTGCGCCAGATGCGATAGCCAATCAGTCCGGGATCGGCGACCTGTCAGCCTATGTCTCGCAATTGCGTGATGATGCTTCGGTCGTGCTGCGTCCCGAACTCTTGCAATAGGCTGCTGCGGCAGCGGCTAAGTCGCGGTGGCTACTCTTCCGGCTCCGGTTTGCGGAGTTGGCCTTCGGCGCTTGCTACCACTGTGGCGACGGTCAGATCGCCGGTGACATTGACGACCGTGCGGCACATGTCGAGTATCCGGTCGATGCCCAGAATGAGCGCGATCCCGGCGGCTGGAACGCTGATCGATTCGAGGATGATCACCAGCATGACGATACCCGCGCTCGGCACCGCGGCGGTGCCTATAGATGCCAACAAGGCGGTCAGTACGATTGTGACCTGCGCGGTCAGATCCAGGTCCAGACCAATGGTCTGCGCGATGAACACGGCGGCGACCGCCTGGTAAAGCCCGGTGCCATCCATGTTGATAGTCGCACCCAAAGGCAGCACGAACGACGACACTTCTTCGGACACGCCGAGTTTCTTCTCGGCCACGTCCATGGTTACCGGTAGCGTAGCGCCACTGGACGAGGTCGAGAATGCGACTAATTGAGCCGGAGTTACCGCGGAGAAGAACTCACCCAGCCGTTTTGGAGTGAAAAACACCAATAGCGTCGCATAGGTAATGACCACGTGCGCGGTCAGAGCGGCAATAACAACGCCACCGTAGAGACCAAGCGCACGCAACAATTCGACGATTTGCGAGGGGTCATCACCGGCAATATCCGTAATCGTTGACGCCAGCAGGCAGAACACACCAAACGGCGCAATTCGCATGATGGTCTCGACCATCTTGATTACCAACTCGCTCAGGGAATCGAAAAAACTGATCAGCGGTTGCCCCTTCTCGCGCGGGATCATCAGCAGGGTAACCCCGGCGAATAACGCAAAAAACACGACCTGCAGCATGGCGCGATTATTGGAAACCGACGCGAACACATTGCTTGGTACCATGTCGACCAGCGGCTGCAAGGGACCGCGTTGTCGCGCGGCGTCGGCCGCGTCCTGGCGGCTTGCCGCATCGTCCTGGTAGGTTTGCATCAAACGTTCCCGCATATCCGCGGGTACCGCTGAGCCAGGATTTACGATATTGACCAGCAGCAGACCAATTATTAACGCGACCAGTGTCGTGCACAGATAGATAAATATCGTACGACCGCCGATGCGCGATAGCCGGCGGGTATCAGCCAGCGAAGCCACGCCAGTAATGAGCGAAGCCAGTACCAGCGGTACTGCGATCAAGGTCAGTAGATTGATAAAGATCTTGCCCCACGGGGCGATCCAGTCGCTGGTGAATTCAGACCAACCATAAACTGCGGCGGCGATACCGTAGATCAAACCGAGGATCAGACCGATCAGAATCTGCCAGTGGAGCTTGCGGTACCACGGAATCGTCATTTCTTGTTCCTGTTGGTGGCCTAGTCGAGACTCATCCCGACGGTGCTGTAACCGGCGTCGACATACAGTATTTCACCGGTAATGCCGGCGGCAAGATCGGAGCACAGGAACGCGGCGGCGTTGCCGACGTCGTCAATGCTGACGTTGCGTTTGAGCGGCGAGACTTTTTGTACATGCCCCAGCATTCCGCGAAAGCCACTTATGCCGGCGGCCGCCAGGGTTTTGATTGGTCCGGCTGAAACCGCATTGACCCGGGTCCCACTGGCGCCCAGGTCGGCTGCCAGGAAGCGCACTGTCGCCTCCAGGCTGGCTTTTGCCGGCCCCATGACATTGTAGTTCGGTATTGCGCGTATGGCGCCAAGATAGCTCAAAGTCAAAAGCGCACTGTTGCGATTATCCATCAGCGGACGCGCGGCTTTGGCCAGTGCCGCGAAACTGTACGAGCTGATGTCGTGCGCAATCTGAAAACCCTCACGGCTAATGCTTTCAGTAAACCCGCCTGCGAGCTGATCGCGTGGTGCGAAGCCAACGGAATGTACGAGTATATCCAGGCCGTCCCAGTGTCCGGCCAGAGTCTCAAAACAGGATTCGATTTCGGCATCGCTGGCTACGTCCAGTGGAATACGAATCTTGCAATCGAGTTCGTCGCCACATTTGTCGACGCGTTTTTTCAGTTTTTCGTTTTGATAGCTTAGCGCGATTTCGGCGCCTTCCCTGTGCATCGCCCTGGCAATACCCCAGGCGATGGATCGTTCGCTTGCAAGCCCAACTATCAGAGCGCGCTTGTTCTGCAGAAACGCCATTCAGCCGCCCGACTGTTTGCGTACATCGATATACATCACCAGCTTTTGGCCCGGTTGCAGGTATTTTTGCCTGGCCACGGACTGGTTCCAGCGTTGCAGCTGCGACACGCTGACTTTGAATTTTGATGAGATTCGCGCCAGGGAATCGCCTTTGCGCACCGTGTATCGGATGCGTCGCTGAGTTGCGTGAAACCCGGCATCAGGCGGCGCAACAACGCTGTCGGCGGCAGCGCCATGCACGACCAGTTTGCGCCCGACGCGCAGCGTGTCGCGCGGTGCCATGCCATTCCATCGTGCCAGCTCGCGTACTCCGACCTGATATTGCCGCGAGATTTCCCATAGGGAGTCGCCTTCCCTGACCGTGTGATGCACAGTGTCAGCTCGCGCCGTCGTTTTCTTTGCCAACCGACTGTCGGCACTCAGCCGATAGCTACCCGCGGCCTGGCTTGCCGTTGGGATCATCAGGTAGCGGCCGGCACGTATGGTCGAACCACGCAGGTTATTGGCGTCGCGTAGTACTGTAACAGTAGTTTTATGCGTCCTGGCGATCTGGCTCAAGGTATCGCCGTCGCGAATCAGGTAGCGATTCCACCGTACCCGGTGTTCTTCCGGGAGTTCCGTTAGCCGGATGCGCAGTAGCTGGGCATTGGCAATTGGCATGATCAGACGGTGTGGCCCATCCGGTCTGCTGGCCCAGCGATTAAAGCCCGCATTGAGACGGTATACGTCGTCGAGGTCGATTTCTGCCATTTCTGCGGCCAGCGCCAGGTCTATCTGGCTGCCGGTTTCGACGATGTCGAAATAGGGTTTACTCGATACATACGGTAAGGAAATCCCGAAGTCACCGGGTGATGCGACCAGCCGGCTCAATGCAAGCAATCGTGGCACATAGGTTTCGGTTTCACGTGGTAAACGCAATTCCCAGAATGTGGCATCGCCACCGGCACGGCGCAGCGCACGGCGCACATTGCCCTCGCCGGAGTTATACGCCGCAATTGCCAGTAGCCAGTCGCCGTCAAAAATGCTGTGCAGCTTTTCGAGGTAGTCGAGCGCGGCACGGGTTGACTCGACGACGTCACGCCGACCGTCGTACCACCAGTCTTGTTCGAGTCCAAAACGACGCCCGGTCGCAGGAATAAACTGCCACAGTCCGGCTGCCTGTCCGTGTGAGTAAGCAAAAGGATCGTAAGCGCTCTCAACAACGGGCAACAAGGCCAATTCCAATGGCAGGCCACGTTGTTCGATTTGCTCGACAATGTGCGACAGATACGGCTGCGCCCGATTGAACACCCGATCGAGGTAATCCGGGTGGCGTACATACCAGTCAAATTCCTGTCCAACCGCGCGCGTGTCCCGGTATGGCAAACGGAAGCCGGCAGGAATGGCTGTCAGCAAGTCAGCCGAGGCCTGATAGGTTACGTTGTCCGTCAGTGCTGGACCGGCCACAACATCAGTTGCTGTGTCAGAGCCGGTGTCGGCTGCGACACCAGTACTCATCAGCAACATAGCTGCTGCGCATCCACGGAGTGGATTCACTATGCGGGGCACTTGTGGCATCCGCGTATCGTACCGGAAAGGGGCGCCGGGCTTAAACGACTGGACCCGGCTTCGCACTAATTCAGGCTTTTTGCGGTATATTTGGCGTCCATGACCGCCGATGTGAGACCGGGCTGGCTCCAGGGGCCTATGGGTCAGGCACTGCTTGCCAGCGAAACGGCCGCCGTCGAGCGCGCGCTGATCCAGATGTTCGGCCTGCATTTATTGCAGGTTGGGTGCTGGGGCGAGCCCGATCAATTCCTGAAATTTGCCCGCACCCGCCGCCAGGCACTCATTGCCGAAACCAGCGAACCGGGCGTTGCTGCGCTCAGCAGCCCTTCGCGGCTGGCCATTGCATCCGACTCGGTCGATGCAGTGTTGTTGCCGCACACGCTGGAGACTGATGCAGAACCTCACCAGGTATTGCGTGAAGTCGATCGCGTGCTGGTAGGAGAAGGGCATTTGATCGTGTTGGGATTCAATCCGTGGAGTGCCTGGGGTGCCCGGCATTTTGCTACGCGCGGCAAGTTCCCCAATGGAACACACAGGCTGATTCCGGAAAAACGCATGCGGGATTGGTTGTCACTACTCGGCATGGAAGTCAGCAAGTCGCGGCGTTGTGTACACACGCCGCCGATAGACCGCGAGTCCGTGCAACGCCGGTTGAGTGGACTGGAGCAAACCGGCGCTCGGTATTGGCCGCGTCTTTCCGGAGCTTACATTCTCGTCGCGCAAAAACGCGTGTACTCGGTAACGCCTATGCGACCGCAATGGAAACGTAAACCGCGTCTGGCCGGGGGCCTGGTAGAGCCGACTACGCGATCGGCTGCATGAAAGAAGTCGAGATCAATACTGATGGCGCCTGTCGCGGGAATCCCGGTCCTGGCGGCTGGGCGGCTATAATGAGTTACGGTGGCCGGGAGAAAGAGCTGTCCGGTGCCGAGCCGCTGACTACCAATAACCGCATGGAGATGACCGCAGCAATACGCGCACTGGAAGCGCTAAAGCGACCGGCCACAGTTACTTTGCGTACCGATTCGGTCTATTTACTCAAGGGTGTTACCGAGTGGATGGAAGCCTGGAAAAAGCGCGGCTGGCGTACCGCGTCACGCAAGCCGGTAAAAAATCGAGATCTTTGGGAACAAATGGCGGAAGTTATCGAGCAGCATGAAATTGAATGGGTCTGGGTCAAAGGGCATAGCGGTGATCCAGGCAACGAACGAGCCGACTTGCTGGCGAATTTGGCGATGGATCGGATGCTCCAAACACAGGTGTAACAAGAAATGAGGCAGATCGTACTCGATACCGAAACAACGGGTCTCGAACTGGAGGACGGCCACCGGGTGATCGAGATTGGCTGTATTGAGCTCGTGAACCGGCGTCATACCGGTAATACCTATCACCAGTACATTCGGCCGGAGCGAGAAATCGAGGCCGCCGCTTTGCAGGTGCACGGCATTACCGCGGAATTTCTCTCGTCACAACCGGCCTTCAACCGCATCGCCGATGAGTTTCTCGCTTTCGTCGCCGACGCCGAGCTGGTTATACACAATGCCGAATTTGACGTGTCATTCCTCGATTACGAGTTGGCGCTCTTGGAAAAGCCACTCGGTGCGATCAATGACTATTGCCAGGTGCTGGATACACTGTTGATGGCCCGGCGACTGCATCCTGGCCAACGCAACAGCCTGGATGCTTTGTGCCGACGCTATGGCGTGCCGGCCACCGGCCGCGAGCTGCATGGGGCATTGCTGGATGCGCGGCTGTTGTCGGAGGTCTATCTGTCGATGACAGGCGGCCAGGCGATGTTGTCGCTGAGCGAAGATGATGACAACAACAATGCCGCAACGGCTCCGAAGCATATCGACCGTGAGGGTCTGGAGCTTACTGTTTTACGTTGTTCGGGGGCCGAGCTGGCCGCGCACGAAGAGCGTCTTGCTCGCATCGAAGTCGCGAGCAACGGGCAGTGTATCTGGCGGCGCTTGCAGCAGAATAGTTCCTGAGCTGTTGGTACATGGTGTACGCTCGCTCATGAGCACAGATGTTTCCTGTTGATTCGCCACCCAAGGGCTCTTGATGGCTCGCACGATATCGCATGCATTTTCGCGCAATTTCCTCGGGCAATCGCCCGGTTGGTACAAGCTGGTCATCATTGGCTTCTTGTTGCTCAACCCGCTCATGCTGGTTGTCGCCGGGGAGTTCATTACCGGTTGGCTGTTAATACTCGAATTTATTTTTACGCTGGCGATGGCACTGAAGTGCTATCCACTGGCGCCCGGCGGCTTGCTGGCAATCGAAGCAGTAGCACTGGGTATGAGCACGCCGCAACACGTATACGACGAAACGCTACACAATTTTCCTGTGATCATGTTATTGGTCTTCATGGTTGCCGGTATTTTCTTCCTCAAAGAGCTGCTCCTGTTTACGTTTACCAAGCTTATTTTGGGTGTGCGCTCCAAGCTGCTGCTTTCGTTGTTGTTCTGTTCTGTTTCGGCGGTTTTGTCCGCGTTTCTCGATGCCTTGACAGTCACCGCAGTCATCATCACCGTCGGCGCAGGCTTTTATTCCGTCTATCACAAGGTGGCGTCGGGCAGGCAATTTCATAGCGATGATCACGATCAATCCGACGATGAGCTGGTGCACGAGGAGCACCGGACTGACCTCGCCCGGTTTCGCGCCTTCCTGCGCCAGCTGATGATGCATGGCGCCGTTGGCACCGCGCTGGGTGGTGTAATGACGATAGTCGGCGAGCCGCAGAATCTGCTAATCGGTAAGGTCGTGGGTTGGGAGTTTTTAGAGTTTTTCCTAAGAATGGCGCCGGTTTCCATTCCGGTTTTCTTTGTCGGTCTGGCGACATGTGCGTTGGTTGAGAAAACTAGAATTCTCGGTTACGGGGCGACGCTGCCAGACTCAGTTCGCGAAGTCCTGTCGGCTTACGATGCCGAAGAAGAAAGAAAGCGGGACCTGAGGGACCGGGCTATATTGATTGCGCAAGCCATTGTCGTCGTTGTGCTGGTAATCTCGTTGGCATTTCATATTGCGGAAGTGGGTGTTATCGGACTGATGGTAATCGTATTGTCGACTTCGTTCACGGGCGTCATCGAAGAACAGCGCATCGCTCATGCTTTCGAAGAGGCGCTGCCGTTTACCGCGCTGTTGGTCGTGTTTTTTGCGATTGTGGCAGTGATCAACGATCAAGGCCTGTTTCAGCCCGTCGTTAACTGGGTGCTTAGTCTGCAGGGCAAGACGCAGCTGGCCATGTTCTTTGTCGCCAATGGCGTGCTGTCGATGGTCAGCGACAACGTATTTGTCGCGACAGTGTATATTTCCTCGGTGCAGGATGCGCTGAATAGCGGTTTGATTACGCGCGAGCAGTTTGAATTACTGGCGATCGCGATCAACACAGGAACCAACATTCCCAGCGTGGCAACTCCAAACGGGCAGGCGGCCTTTCTGTTCCTGTTGACATCGGCGCTTGCGCCACTGATACGGCTGTCGTATGGCCGCATGGTGCTGCTGGCCCTGCCCTACACTGTGACGATGAGTGCGGCCGGACTGTGGGCCGTTATCTATCTGTTGTAGTGGGCCGAGTTCGAAACTCGTGGAACAATTGAATTGAAAGTTCTGGTTACGGGGGCCGCTGGATTTATCGGCATGTTTGTCGCCGAACGTTTGCTGTCGCGCGGTGATCAGGTCCTGGGGCTGGACAATCTCAACGATTACTACGATGTTGCATTGAAAAAGGCCCGTGTGGCCCGGCTCGAGGGCATGCCGGGCTTTAGGTTCGTGCAGGCAGACATAGCCGACCGTGCGGCAATGTCCCGGGTGTTTGCGGAGGGGTTCGATACGGTCATTCATATGGCGGCTCAGGCCGGGGTGCGGTATTCGATTGACCACCCGCAGGCTTATTTCGATAGCAACCTCTCCGGCTTTGGCAACGTGCTGGAAGGCTGCCGTCACGGCGGTGTCGGCCACCTGGTTTATGCTTCATCGAGTTCCGTATACGGTGCGAACACGCGCATGCCGTTTTCGGTACACGATAACGTCGATCATCCGTTGTCTTTATATGCGGCCTCAAAAAAAGCCAACGAACTGATGGCCCATTGCTATTCGAGTCTTTACGATTTGCCGGTTACCGGGCTGCGTTTTTTTACCGTCTACGGGCCCTGGGGAAGACCCGACATGGCGTTGTTTAGCTTTACCCGCAACATACTGGCCGGAAAACCCATTGATGTATTCAATTTTGGCAAGCATCGTAGAGATTTCACCTACATTGATGACATCGCCGACGGTGTAACCAGAGTCGCCGATATCATTCCCAGCGCGAATCCTGACTGGTCGGGTCTAAAACCGGATCCCGGAACCAGCTTTGCGCCTTATCGCCTCTATAACATTGGTAACAACAAGCCAGTGGAATTGCTGCGGTACATCGAGGTGCTGGAAGAATGCCTCGGGCGGGAGGCAAAGAAAAACCTGCTGCCGATGCAGCCAGGCGACGTGCCGGACACCTATGCGGATGTTGACGATCTGGTGCGGGACGTCGGTTACCGGCCGTCGACGCCAATCGAGCAGGGAATTGCCCGCTTTGTAGATTGGTATCTGGATTACTACCAGACCAGCTAGTGCTGTTGCGCTAAAAATACAGGCGTGTAACATGCCACCGGCATGGCACCTGGTCGGTGAAAGGCCGGAATTTTCAGAGAGTTATCGAAATGCGGGCCCCGATATTCACGTTACGGTTGCTGCCTGTCCTGGCATTCTTTTACGCCGGAACGATCGCGGCCACACCCTGGATAGACCCGGGTGACCTCGCCCTGCGCAACGACATCCAGTTACTTGCCGATGCCGGAGTTATTCGCGGGCCAATCACTACCTGGCCGTTGTCGTGGGGCGACCTGCTGACGAATCTCGCCGACCATCAGGAGACGCTTGGTCACGCCGAACGCCAGGCCTTGTCGCGCGTGCACCAGGCACAAAAAATTGCGACTCAGCCCAATGTACTGGCGTTACGCTTGCAGGCTGCGCTTGCAAGCCGACCACGCGAGCTGCGTACTTTCGAAAATACACCACGGGAATCAGCGGAGATCACAGCGGGTGCGGACTGGACCGGACTGCGGTTTAGCTACCGGCTGCAGGCGACTGTTGTTACCGGTGCGGACGACGGCCGCACGGCCCGGCGCGATGGCTCTTACGCGGGAGTTGTGTTAGGCAACTACATGCTTGCGGTAGGCGAGCTGGAGCGTTGGTGGGGACCGGGTTGGGATGGCAGCCTGATACTGTCGACCAACGCCAGACCGGTGCCGGCCTTGTCGCTGCGGCGGAATTTCTCCGACCCGTTCAAGAACAGGTGGCTGCGGTGGATGGGGCCGTGGACCATCAGCGCCCTGGTCGGCCAGCTGGAGGGCGGCCGCAGCGTCCCGGATACTCGCTATTTCGGCCTGCGTGTGAACTTCAGACCGACCCGCAACCTGGAGATCGGTGTGTCCCGTACCGCCCAGTGGTGCGGTGACGGCCGGCCCTGCGATGCGGAGACCTTTGCAGATTTGCTGCTGGGGCAGGACAATCGCGGCGAGTCGACGGACTTGTCGAAGGAACCCGGCAACCAGCTCGCCGGTGTGGATTGGCGCTGGCGCCTGCCGGTGCGGTTGCCGGTTGCATGGTATGGCCAGTTCATCGGCGAGGATGAAGCCGGCGGGCTGCCATCGCGTATGATCGGACAGCTTGGAATCGAGTCCTGGGGTTATTCCTCGCGATTGGCTGGCATGTTGCGTGGGCACCTGGAATTCGCAGACACGGCGGCGGAGTTCTACAAGAATCAGGTTCGATACGATTATGCTTACGAGCACTTCATTTATGAAGATGGATACCGTTATCGTGGCCGCAGCATTGGCCACTCGATGGATAATGATGGTCGCATGATCAGCGCCGGTATTACTTTGAACACCGATAATGGCGATCAGTGGCGCGGACTGTTCAGGGTTGTCGATTTGAATCGTGGCGGCAGCGACGCCAATCCAGTGGCGTCGTCCAGTTTGGACCTGATCAATGTGGAATTGGGTTATACCCGTGTCATGAGTGGGGGCCGGCTGGATTTTTCCATCGGCTTGGATCAGGTGGATAACTGGATAACAGCCGAAGATGACACTGAAATTCGCGGGCACATCAAGTGGCAGAGTAATCTTTGAACATGCATCTACCTAGAATCATCTCCGGTTTTGTTTTGTTTTTAATCGCGATCGGCGTTAACGCGCAGACGCCCGAACAGTTACGCGTGCTCGAGTCGCTCTCGCCCGAGCAACGCG
This sequence comes from Gammaproteobacteria bacterium, assembly GCA_029862285.1. Classification (GTDB taxonomy): domain Bacteria; phylum Pseudomonadota; class Gammaproteobacteria; order Steroidobacterales; family JABDKV01; genus JABDJB01. Next base: position 1,145 of record JAOTXR010000026.1, on the reverse strand, counting down.
CCCAGCTGCTGGAGCAGATGATTGAACAACCGACGGGCATGCCGGAGCAAACAACGCCGGAATTTCCTCCCTTGGTTATGGATCGCAGCCTTTCCACCTTTGATCAGGAGCTGTTGCTGCCGGAAGAGCCGCGGCTGGCGGCGGGTAGCACAATTGTCGTGCGGGCAGAGTTTCCGGAAAGTGATTCGGAGCTGGAGCATGACGAGCTTGTAGTCACTCTGCACCCGCGGGTGCGTGAATTGCTTGGTTCCACCGTGTTCAAACTCGACCGCAATGGAACATTGATTATCGACGATTACTATTCGATTCCGCTGGCTGGACTGACTGTAGAGGAGGCGGCAATACGCATCCAGGCCGAGCGTGACTTCCGTCAGTTCGAGATCGAAGTCAGCTTGTTGCCACTTGAGCCCGTCGGTGTGGCGGCGCTGGAGCGATTTGGCAGCAGTTTGTTCGAGGGCGTGCCGACTACGTTTGCACCGGCAACGGATATCCCTGTTCCCACCGACTATGTTATCGGCCCGGGAGACACCGTAATAGTGCAACTCTATGGCAAGGAGAATGAGCGCTATGAACTTGCCGTGACCCGTGACGGACAACTGAGCGTGCCATCGATCGGACCGGTGTCGGTAACCGGTCTGACTTTTGCAGATATGCGCAGTGATTTGCTGACGCGTATTGGTGAGCAAATGATCGGTGTCGAAGCGAGCATCACACTGGGTGAGCTGCGTTCAATACGCGTATTCGTACTGGGCGACGCCGAGCGCCCGGGTTCATATACGGTCAGTGGATTATCGACGGTTACCAACGCGCTGTTTGTCAGTGGCGGCATCAACGAGCAGGGCTCGTTGCGCCGCATCCAGCTCAAGCGGCAGGGACGGGTTGTGCAGACACTGGATCTCTATCGATTGTTGCTGCATGGCGATACCCGTGGCGATGTACGTCTGCAGCCGGGTGACGCGATCTTCATCCCACCGATCGGGAAAACAGTCGGTGTCGGCGGTGAAATCGTGCGCCCCGCGATCTATGAATTGCGACAAGAAAAAACGGTGGACGAGGTCATCGCGCTTGGCGGCGGGTTGTTGCCGTCGGCGTTTCCCTATGCAGCCCGTGTCGAGCGCATAGGGAGCAATGCGCGACGCACCGTT
>JAOTXR010000331.1 GCA_029862285.1 Gammaproteobacteria bacterium | reverse complement strand
AAGATAGTCGCCGCGCGCACCGACGATTTTGCAATAGCCGGCTACACCGATCCAAAACGTGGCAAGAAAGGCTTTGGCGCGCTGCTGCTGGCGCAATCAGACGGCAGCAAATTTTTCTACATCGGCCGGGTCGGCAGCGGTTTCTCGCATGCACAGCTCGAAGATATCGGTGAACTGCTGCGTGCAATGCCAACGGCAAAACCACCGGAGGATGCGCCGGATAGTGACAGCTATCACTACGTGACCCCGGAATTGGTCGCGCAGGTGAAGTTCAAAGAGATTACAGCCGACCGTCAGCTGCGTCAGCCGGTCTTCGAGCATTTGCGGGACGACAAACGACCGATCGAGTGCCTGTTGCGTGATGCCAATCCGCCGGAGCAAGATCCTGATGACGATCCCCCGGAACGTGAAGTGCCACTCAGTAATCTCGATAAGATTTTCTGGCCCAAAGAGCAGTACACCAAGGGCGACCTCATCGGCTACTACCGCGGCATCTCAGCGTGGCTACTGCCGTATCTGGCGGACCGCCCGGTGGTATTGACCCGCTACCCCGACGGAATCGAAGGCAAGTCATTTTTCCAGAAAGACGCGCCTGCCTTTGTACCTGACTGGATCCGACGCGAAGTCATGTGGAGCGAACATGCCGAACGCGAGCTGCATTACTTTGTCATCGATGATCTGGAAACGCTGCTCTACATCATCAACATGGGCACCATCCCGCTGCATATTTGGTCCAGCCGGGTCGCCAGTCTGGAACACCCCGACTGGTCGATTCTCGACCTCGACCCCAAGGAGGCGCCGTTTGCCGACGTGGTGAAGATCGCCAAGGCAATCAAGAAACTATGTGATCGGATCGCTTTGCCGACTTTTGTCAAAACCAGCGGGTCCACCGGACTGCATGTATTGATCCCGCTGGGCGGGCAGTGCACGTACGAGCAATCGAAATCGCTGGCCGAGTTGATTGCTACATTGATAACGCGAGAACTACCCGATATTGCAACGGTTACGCGTAACCCGGCCAAACGCGGTGGCAAGGTCTACGTCGATTTCGTGCAAAACGGCCACGGCCGCACATTGGCGTCGCCTTTCAGCGTGCGCCCCAGACCGGGAGCGCCCGTGTCCATGCCGTTACGCTGGAGCGAGGTAAAGACCGCTAACAACAATGCCAAATATCACATCCTGAATGCCAAACGCCGCATGCAGGCTCTCTCGGCCGATCCGATGATCGACGTGATGACGACCAGACCCGACCTCGGCGCCGCGCTTGGCCGGCTCGAAGAACTCTATCGCGACACCTGAGCCCAGAGTCCAGACACCTGAGCCCAGGGTCGTTTGGCTCGCAAAAACACCAGGGAGTCGGTCTAGGAAGCGATGTCGAGGAAACGACGGGCCATGGCGGGACCGGCACCATCGTCTTCGTGTTTGAAAAACGCGAATACCTGCGCCCAGGGTTGTTCCGCAATGCGCTCGTGCCAGTCCATCAGCATCTTGTCGTCGTAGTCGGGCCGGCGCAGTCGCAAATAGCCCCAGTCTGCAGTTGAAATCCGTTCCGGTACACCGCCGTCTTCGTTTTCGGATATCACCAGTGCGAAATTCCGTTGCGCAAGCATGTCGCCGATCTCGTCGTCGAACCAGGACACATGACGAAACTCGAAGGCCGCCGGTAGCCCCGCGGGCAGTATGTCGATGAATTTCTGCAAGCGCTCGGCGCCCTTGCGCAAAAAGGGCGGCAACTGGAACAATACCGCGCCGAGCGTGTCACCGAGACTCTCGAGGTTGCCGGTTAAAAAGGCGACTTCTTCGTCAGCGTCGGCCAGTTTCTTATTGTGGGTGATTCGGCGTGATGCCTTGATGGAAAAACGAAAGTCCTCCGGCACCTGTGCACGCCAGTTTTCCAATACATTTGGCTTGGGCATACGGTAAAAAGTGTTGTTGATTTCTACCGCGGGCAACCGTTCGCCGTAGTAACCCAGCATTTTCGCGGCAACCAGTTTTTCAGGGTAGAAGTTTCCCAGCCACTCCTTGTAGCTATAGCCACTGGTGCCGGCGTAGACCTGCATGCTCTGGAGGATAGGCCTGGTAAGCGGGCGAATGCAAAATCACCTGTCCGGCAATTAACACCTTGGATACAAACCCGTGGATATTTCCCGCCACCCGCACGCGGGAGCAAGGTCGGGTCAATCATACGACTGCGGGCCAGGCAAACCGGCGGCGCGCCCGGAGACCAGGCACCGCTTCTCTTTAATCCATGAACTAACCCGGGCCTATGCCCCTTAGAACCGATAGCAATATTTTACGCGAGCACCCGGCCCGGAGCGTCTGGCATGGCTCATGCGTTATGACAAATATCAGTTAGCTTAGGAAGTTATTGGTGAATGCGAGACTGTCGGGGCTAATGGCTACTATAGATTGAACGCCGGTACTATAATGGTGCGATGGACAATCGGACTGAATCTGACATGTGTCTGATGCGGTATCCATACATTAATTAGAAATATATAGAGGGGGCATCATGTCCAAACGAATTATCACGTTAGCCGTTTTAGGCGCAGCGTTTATCGCCGGGCCTGCAAGCGCAACGATCTGGCAGTACAACGGTGTGATCACCACCTGCAATGTAGACATCTGCAACCTGGTACCGATTGCTTCCGGCGACCCGGTGGTCGGCAGCATCGAGATAGATGTCGGTGCAAGCGACTCATTCACCCTGGATACCGACCCGACCGGTCTCGGCGGACTGCTGGATCTGATCGACTTCTCGTTCCTCGTCGGCGGCGTCATACCGGTCGATCCGGTTGCTGCGCTCGATGGTTCGCCGCCGCCCTGTGGTCCGGCGGGAGAGCCCAACCAGTGTGACGGAGTCATCATCACCGGTGGCGGCACTACCGATGCCAGCGGCGATTTTGCTTCCGGCACGATGGAAGGCGATTTCCTCGGCGGCACCCTGGGCGGTCTCGGTGGCGAGGTCAGCATATGTATCGAACCCGCCGGCTGCGGCGCTTATGACATCGGTGGATTTGCGGGAACTCTGGAACAGTACGACATGCTGGTCACGGTCGGTTGCGGTACAGTATTTGTTACCGAGGTCGAGGGTTGTATGGACCAACCAGGGTCCGTCGATTCAGACTGCGACGCAGTTCTAAACACTGTCGATAACTGCACCAACGTCGCCAACGCCGATCAGATCGA
>JAOTXR010000330.1 GCA_029862285.1 Gammaproteobacteria bacterium | reverse complement strand
CATTCGCGAAGCGGTTGTCATGATCGATGGGGGGTTGTTGCCAAGCACCACCCTCGAAGCCGCGGCGGACGTCTTCAGTATCGTCACGCCCGACGAGCGTGCGCGCGCCGAGGCCAACACTGCTACGCGAAGCACCGTGTTACTTTCACTTGACGTCAATGCGCTGGTCTTTACAGTGGCTGACAACCGACGCTTGAAGAACCTGTTGACCGTGACAAACAACGATGCGTTCACACGTTTCGGTGTCGCGCTGAAGGCCCGTTTTCCACAGGATATATCACAGTTGTTCGAAAGTGATCCTGAATTTACCGGTGATTGCCTCGGCACGACCTGCACCTTCGGCGAGGTGATCAGCTGGCCCCTGACGGATCTGCCGGGCGGGCAATCATTTAGCGTGATTCTGCCACCGACGGTGGCCGCGCCGTTTGTCGAAGGCAGGTTGATCAATTTCTACGCCTGGGTGGAGGATGACCTGGGTGTGCAGGCACGCGGCGCTGAGTCGATTTATTCCGGATGTTTTGCTGTGCTTGATAACGACTGTGACGGTATCCGCGACAGCAGCGACAACTGTCTGGCTGTGGCAAACACCAGCCAGATCGACACCAATGGTGATGGTATCGGCAACGCCTGTGACCCGGATGTCGTCGGTCAATTTGGCGATCCGGGTAGCAACAACTGTCTGGTGGACTTTTTCGATGTTTCCGCTTTCAAGGCAGCGTTCCTGACCATACCGGGTGACGGCAACTGGAATCCGGATGCCGACATGGATGACGACGATTTCATCGGTTTCCTGGATGTTGCAGTACTGAAGGCATTTTTTCTCGCACCGCCGGGTCCGGCTGCCAGCCCGAATGCCGCTTCGGGTTGTGTGCCATAGGGCGTTGGACCATGGAATACACTGCATCTGTAGCAGCAGAAGGGGCCTGGTGCCTACGCTACAAGCTCGAGCTGTAGTAGGGAGAACTACAAAGAGGGGCTAGGCAAGCTGCACATTCAAAGTCGTTATGAACGTGGATTCAAAGCCGTCAGGTTTTCGTTGTCGCGTTGGGTTGAGAATGAAGACTTTCGGGTTCGTATCGCAGAGTTACGAGATCAAGGACTCCCTGATTGGCAAATTCTGCTCATAATAGTCAATTTGGCCATCAGTTAAACGACAAATGCCCCGGTGTTGGGAGTCTAGAGTTGGAGGATCGGATGTTTGAAGTAGCCCTCGTCGGATTGCGACGGCGCAGGGTAATAGGCGGCACGCAGACCGTAACTGGCCGTTAGCGCAGTGAACGGAACAGTCTACGAAGGATTATCTGCCGAAATGATCGTCAATCTTCTCTCGACTGTTATTAATCATAGTTCGCCATTCTTGCATCATTTCGGCATAGTGAGATTCACTAAACGAATCCTCTAAATCTGCGTTTCCAGCTGGACTCAACCCCGTAAGCTGATAAGCGACGTTGATGGTGGCGCCACCATTCCCTTTTGAGGTAATGGAAACATCAACAGTGCCAGTATTAGCCTCTGGTGTAACACGTACGTATTGAGCATGTTTGGCGTCAGTATCGTAGTCGGTAACGAGCCAGTACGTTGTGTGTCCGTGATTGTTTGTGACAAATACGGTGCCTTTTTCATATCCATCACCATTCAACACGACTGGGTCCCAGATCGAAATCCAAAGCTTTTCACCCGGTGCCGTAAAAAGGGGCAGCGCTTCCTCCGGCGTCATGTCCAGTTCAAACGAACCAGTACGCACAATCGTCAGAGCGTCGAACCCAGAGAGGTCATTGCCATGATCGCAACCACCTGGAACAGTAGACATTACAAATACTCCTGCACAAATCCGAAGAAAACCAGTCAATGTATGTTTTTTTGAAAGTGCTGCCATCAATGTTGAAGATGTGCGTCGAATAGCTGAAGGAACCGCCGTTGCAGTCATGTCATAATCTCAAGGATTAAGTCAATTTGCGAATTTTTGACATAGGTCCCCGCAACCTTCGATTTTACGGTTGTTGGTCGGCACATCCCGCAAACTTGAATTGAGTGCCAGACTTGGCGAATACTAGGCGGATGAAGCAAACAGCAATCAAGAGTCTCTGTGTATTAACCGTGTTTTTGCTTTGGGTGCCATGCATGGTTTTCGCCGCCGATGAAGTGGGCCCAGAGGGCAGCAATGTGCAGCAGCTGGTCAGCGACTGGGCAACAGCCTGGGGTACCGGCAACTTCAATGCCTATGTCGCATACTATGTTGACGGATTCAAAGGCGATTTTTCGTCTAACGCTGCCTGGCGCGAGCATCGCCGTAGTCGAGTTCAGGGACGACGCGATATAATTGTAAATATCGGGACCGTGCTTGTGCGGTTCAATATCGATGACCCCAAAAAGGCCCAGGCCTTGTTTGTGCAATCCTACAGGTCACAGACTTGGTGTGACGTGGTAGAGAAGACCCTCGACCTGCAGCGCACCGAGTCCGGCTGGCGTATCAGCAACGAACAGTCACAGACCCGTACATGGTGCTGATTGGGAAATGCGGCTGCCGCAAGATTTAATTCCAGGCTGCGTGCCACTCCAGCTGCTTTACTAATCAGGTTCTGTTAGCAGGATAATCTTCTTTGTAGCCTTTCCCCACCAGCGACAGGACCCGACCGCTAATGCTCGGTTTAGCATGCGTATGACCTCGACACGTTGTCATTTGTAGTTATTCGACTTGGCTATTCGGCTGACGAAGCACGCGGAAGATCCGCACGTAGGGCATGTTCAGTTGATCGTCGCTGACCGACTCAGCGATCAACTGCAGCCCTTGCGGCATCTCGCTGTTCAAATTCAGGCCGACAAAAAGTGGGGGGTTGGAGCTGAAAACGCTTTCCAGTTCGATGCCTTCGGCACCGGGTTGCACGATAGCCGGCAGGTCGACGAATCGCACCAGCAGGTAATCGATGTCGTGATCGCTCTGTGCAAACTCTTCGGGGCTTAGTCGCAGCAGGCGGTTGACCTCGGCGACTTTTTCAAAATGCTGGGGGGTGAGCAAGAAATTATTGGCCAGCACACTGCAGGATGTGTGGTAGCGAATGTAGTGGCCGTCGTTGATATAGGCGAGCACGTTGCCTGGTTGTTGCCGGCATAACTGGTCCAGAATCGGGAAGGCAGGCTGCAGAAATTGGTAATCCGGGTCGTTGGCCGGCGCAAATACCGTATGACGCTGGTTTTGGGCCACGGGAACGTAGGCGAGG
>JAOTXR010000025.1 GCA_029862285.1 Gammaproteobacteria bacterium | reverse complement strand
GGCCGCATTACTGGCTTACGCCCAGGCAATGGTGCTGTGGCATCGGCGGCATCGTTATTGCGGCAAGTGTGGCACAGTCTGCATGAGTCGCGACGCCGGTCACGAGCGCAGCTGCAGCAATAACGATTGTGGCCAGACTATCTTTCCACGCATCGATCCGGCAATCATTGTCCTGGTCGAGCACGAGGGCCGTTCGCTGCTGGGCCGGCAGCCGGCATGGCCGTCGGGAATCTATTCCACGATTGCCGGCTTTGTCGAGCCCGGCGAAAGCCTTGAAGACGCCGTGCGTCGTGAAGTCGCGGAGGAAACCGGCGTGCGTGTGGGTACTGTTTGCTATCACAGCTCACAACCCTGGCCGTTTCCTTCGTCATTGATGCTCGGATTTTGTGCCGAAGCAACTGACCCGGCAATTTCGCTGAACGACAATGAACTTGAAGAAGCACGTTGGTTCAGCCGCGCAGACTTGCAGGCTGGTCTGCGTGCAGGCGCGCTACGTGTCCCACCGCAGCTTTCCATCTCCAGCAAATTGATTGCTCAATGGTACGATGACCAACAGCCCGGTCTGCTTGCCGCAATTATTGACGACATCACGCAATCGTGAGCAAACACACAATTATCCACCCCGGCCTGATACTTACACTGGCATTGATGCCGTTATGGCCGCTGTGCTCCAGCGCCGAAACAACACCCAATATTCTGGTTCTGATGGCGGACGATCTGGGCTGGAATGATGTTGGCTATCACGGTTCAGAAATCCTGACCCCCGAAATCGACAAGTTAGCCGCAAAGAGCCTGAAGCTGGAGCAGTTTTATGTATTTCCCTGGTGTACCGCGACCCGTGCAGCCTTTGAAAGCGGCATAAACCCCATACGATTCGGTCTGCGATCGCTCGAACACAATTTTGACGGCGCGGCCTTGCCGGATAGATTGGACACCATCGCGAGCTTCCTTGGTCAGCGTGGCTATTACACGGCCCTGCTCGGCAAATGGCATCTGAGCATGGACTTTGCCGGCGGGCCCCTGGACAAGGGCTATCGGGAAGCATTTGGTTACCTGCACGGACAGATTGACCATGAAACGCACGAGGATCATCACGGTGTCGCCAGTCTGTTCCGTGATACCAGGCTGATCGAAGCCGAAGGTCACATGACCGACCTGATATTTCAAGAACTACAGAGGCTGGTCGACTCCGCAGAGCCACCGTTTTTTGTCAATGTGACCTTCAGCGCGCCGCATTATCCGTTACAGGCGCCAGAACGATATGTTGCGGCAAACGCACATGTCGAGCATCCGGACCGCCGACTCTACGCTGCAATGGTCACCCATATGGACGATGTCATCGGCAAGATTCTCACGCTGCTCGAACATCGTGGCTTGTTGCAGAATACGATTGTTGTTTTTCTCAGCGACAATGGCGGACATCCTCAGCGAGCGAAATCGAGTGGTTACTATGGCGGTGACGGCCGCGATGGACCGTACGAAGTAATGGCTGACAATCGGCCATTGCGCGGCGGCAAAACCGAAGTCTACGAGGGAGGCATTCGCGTGCCCGCCTTTATTCACTACCCCACGAAACTCAAAGCCGGAACCTATGCCGGCTTCCTGTCGGTACTGGATCTGCTGCCTACCTTGCTCGACTTTGCCGGCGGCGAATCCCCTCCGGGGCGCGATGGCCGCAGCATCCGACGGCAACTGATCGATGGCAACGTGGATCGAGCAACAGAATTTTACTGGATCACATCCAGCGAAAAGATCCCCCATGGCGGCGGCAACCAGGCTGCTGTTCGAATTGGTGACTGGAAACTGGTCGAAAGCCAGCGCCGGTTTTTCTGGCTGCCCTGGCGGATCGAATGGCCATGGCCAAAGTACGAGTTATTCGATTTGCGCACAGATCCCAATGAACTCGCAGACCTCTATGACGAAAAACCGGAGCAGGCCCTGGCGTTAAGAAAGAAACTGGATCGGTTCCTTAGCGAGGAGTTCGGTCAATATTAGGGCCACCGCGGCTGACCCCACTATCGTTGACTTGTCGCTGCTCCTGACCCGGACTGCGATCCTCAGATGACTTTCAGAATGGCCTCAGCCAGCACCATCGGAACTTCTTCCTGCAGAAAGTGACCGGCATCGGTTTCGGTAACGGGTGCAGCTGGGAACAGCTCTTTCATTTTCTTGAGCGACCTGCCGAGTATCGGGTCCTTCATGCCCCAGACCAGCCGAACCGGCCCGCGAAACTGACGCGCCCAGGCATCGGCATCGCCCAGAGAAGTCACGGTTGGATGTTCGAGATTCAGCGGCACCATGCGAGCCAGGGCCAATGGCGCTACGCGGTCTGCCCGGTTTCGCAACGGAAAGCGGTAGGCGCGTTTTTCCTTGCGTCCTATGCTCTCGGGATCACCCTGGACTTTGTGCAATACCGGCATCGGATAGAGGAATTGTTTAAACGCCAAATCGCTGAAAAACGGCATGTTGGCGAAACGGTGAAACGGCGTAACACGCGGTTGCTTGGTCGGCTGCACAAGCGTCGTGTTGGCAAAGACTGCGCCGTGGATCCATTGCGGATGTCGAGCCGCCGCAAGTCCCACGATCGGACCACCCCAGTCCTGACCGACAATCGTGACCGACTCCAGTTGCAAGGCACCGATCAACGCACTGATCTGATTGGCATGAAACTCCAGCGTGTGCACTGCGGGATCGCGTGGTTTGCTGCTCAGCCCCAAACCAATCAGGTCTGGCGCGATGATCCGAACGCCGCCAGGAATGAGTCGGGCGATGACCCGGCGCCACAGGTAACACCAGGTTGGGTTGCCATGCTGCAGCAATACGACGGGTCCACTTCCTTCGTCCACAAAGTGAATTCTGTGTGGCCCGTTGCGGAATACCCTACGGGCGTACGGAAATTGCTCTGTGATCCAGTCCGGTAGCGCAGGAGCAGCTTCGAATATCGTTTCCGCCATGGGATCCCCAGTCTATCAGACAGCGCGCCTGTATTTTTCCCCGCCAAACCCAGAAGATGTGTGTTCCTGTCCGGTTGAGAATTCTGCCTGATGTGCTTGCTCGTATTCGCAGTGGATCGACATCCCAGATACAGCTTCGTATTTGCCGGCAATCGTGATGAATTTCACTCAAGACCGGCCCGCGCGGCACAGTGGTGGGAAGACAGGGACTTGCTCGGTGGGCGCGATGAGCTTGCTGGCGGCACATGGCTGGGGCTACGCAGGGACAGCAGCTTTGGCGTAGTCACCAACTTCAGGGAAATGACCCCGCGAAGAGACGACTCGCGATCTCGCGGCGAACTGATTACTGCGTTCATGCAATACGGTGATCCATTTCTGGCTAAACTCGAGAAGCGCGCAGGACAATACAGTGGCTACAGTCTCATCGCCGGCAACCTGGCAAATTGCCGGCTGCAGTATCGCAGCAATCGCGCATCGGAACGACAGATAGAAACCGGTGTGCATGGTTTGAGCAATCACCAGCTGGACACGCCATGGCCCAAGCTCGATCGCAGCGTGTGCCGCCTGGGACGAATTCTCGAAAAACCAGTCATCGAGACGACAGAATTGTTTGACCTGCTGGCCGATCGTGAACAGGCTGCCACGGATAGCCTGCCAGATACAGGCATTGGCCGTGAACTGGAGCAACTCCTCTCATCGCCGTTTATCGTCAGCCCAAATTACGGGACCCGTTGTTCGACCGCCATATTGCTGGATCGAAGTGGCCTGTTACAATTCGTCGAGCGTAGTTTTGATGTCGACGGCAAGACCACTGGCGAGAATCAATTCGAGTTTCAGGTGTCACACTAGTACAACGGCCGCCTCGATATCGCGCGTGAACCCTGTCATCATTCTGGTTTGAGTATCTAGTTAGCAGGCTCCAAAATGCGTGCAAGTTTTCTGGCGATCATGCTCATTAGCCTGTTGGGTGCCGGCTGCGGACCCCGCGATGCCGCCCCCTATGCCAGGCACCAGGCGGTAGCGCAGACAATGGCGCAGCAAGTGATGATCGTCGATACCCACATCGATGTTCCCTACCGCCTGCAGGAGGAATTCGAAGACATCACGCAGGCAACCGAAAAAGGCGATTTCGACTATCCACGGGCAGTACGTGGTGGCCTCAACGTACCGTTCATGTCGATCTACATCCCGGCCAAGTATGAACGCGAGGGCGGCGCCAGGGAGCTTGCCGATACACTGATAGACATGGTCGAAGAAATCGAGCGACGCGCACCGGAAAAATACGGCATTGTGACCAATCCGGAACAGGCAGAAAAAATGATGCAGGAAGGGCGCATCGGTTTGGCGATGGGAATGGAAAACGGTGCGCCGATCGAAGGCAATCTGGACAATCTCAAATACTTCCATCGCCGTGGCATTCGCTATATCACGCTGACCCACTCGAAGGCCAATCATATTTCCGATTCTTCGTACGACGAAGATCGCCCGTGGCAAGGTCTCAGTCCCTTTGGCAAATCTCTGGTCAAGGCTATGAATGACACCGGTGTGATGATTGACGTCTCGCACGTATCCGATCAGGCGTTCTATGACGTTATTGGCCTGACCGCGACACCCGTTATTGCAAGTCATTCATCGGTGCGCGCCTTTACTCCGGACTGGGAACGCAATATGGACGATGACATGATTCGCACGCTGGCCGACAATGGCGGTGTAATACAGATCAATTTTGGATCGACTTTCATAAACCGGCGTGCACATGCCTGGAGCATGGATCGTAAAGCCAAGAGAGAGGCTTATCTGGACGAGCACGATTTTGACGAGGATGGTGAGGAAGCAACGGCATTCAACGAAAAATACCTCGAAAGAAAACCCTACCCCTTCGCGCATCTGGATGATGTCCTGGACAACATCGACCATGTTGTGGACCTGGTTGGTATCGATCATGTCGGCGTTGGATCGGACTATGACGGAGTTGGCGATAGCCTGCCAGTCGGACTGAAAGACGTGTCGTCCTATCCAAATTTGATTGCGGGCCTGCTGGATCGCGACTACAACGAAGCGGATATCGAGAAGATATTGTCTGGTAATTTGATGCGCATATGGCGTGAAGTGGAGAACTACGCCGCGACGCATTAACGGCGCGAGAGATGTCAGGACGGCCTGGCAGTTCCGTCTGGGAATTCAGTCACTGCCAGGCCGTCCTGACATCTCTCGTCGCACTCATTTTCGCCCGCATGACGGGTCGGACAGCGGCGGTAGTTGCTCCGGTACCGGGTTTTTTTGGGGAATTCAGTCGCTGCCAAGCCATCCTGGTGTCTCTCGTCGCACTCATTCTCGCCCGTATGACGGGAGTTAGACAGCCGCGGTAGTTGCTCCGGTACCGGGTTCTGGTTTTGGGAACGCTACAGGACGCGATGCAGGAACTCGGCTACGTGATGGATCTCCTGCGGGCAAACTGCATGCTCCATCGCGTAGCTATGCCACTCGACGTCCTGCCCCGCCTCGATGAGTATGTCCCGGGTCGCCGTTCCGGCACTGACGTTGACGACCGGATCAAATTCGCCATGCGCCAGGAATACAGGCGTTTTGCGGTTTACGGGCGATTGCAGGTTGCGTAACGGCAGCCACGTCGACAGGCCGATGATTCCCGCTAAACGCTCTGGATACGGCAATGCTGTGTACAGTGCTGTTGCGCCGCCCTGCGAGAAACCTGCCAGCACGATTCGTGCTGTTTCGATTCCACGTTCATTTTCGCGCTCTATCAGCTGCACCACGGCAGCCGCACTCTGCGCCAGGCCGTCCATGTCGGGCGGTGTATCACGAGTCAGGTCGAGGATGTCAAACCACGCGCGCATCGGCATACCGTTGTTGAGCGTAACCGGGCGCACCGGCGCATGCGGAAAGACGAAACGTACGTTTTTGAGACCGAGTTCAGGGACCATCGGCACAAAATCGTTACCATCGGCACCCAGCCCATGCAGCCAGATAATGGCTGCGGAAGGCTGGCCGGAGGTCGCGATCTCCACTGTTGGAAGGTAATCAGTCATATGTCCAATGCCGCAAAGGCGCGCGATTGTAGCATCTGGTATCAGGCTGCGGACGCACTGGCCTCGGGGCTCCCTCTTTCTTACAATTGCCGGCCTCTGATCCAATCCCGTCGCGAGCTCTGAACTCTGAACAACGAGGTCCCGCAAATACAACCGTGAAATATTTTCTCGATCTGGCCGGCTTCAACAGCCGACAACTCGCCGATCTGCTCGCGTTGGCCGGGCGGCTGGAACAGCACCCTGATCCCACCGCACTTGCGGGACGCATTGCGGCGCTGATCCTGATGGATCGCTCGTTTCACACGGTATCCAGTTTTCAGACAGCAATGAGTCGACTCGGCGGTGAATGCATCGTGCTCGAACCGGAGTTCGGTTTGGAAACTGGCGCCGACGTGCCGATGACACACAGGAAGCACCATGCTTACGAAGTACTGCATGCGCTGGGCAGTTATACCGATGTCATTGGCATCCGCGCGCACGGTCCTTGCGATGATCTGGCTGCCGATCTCCGCGAACAGTTATTTCGAGAATTCACTGCAGCCTGCCCGAAACCACTAGTCAACCTCGGCTCAGCGATCCATCACCCATGCCAGGGACTTGCCGACTTAAAAACATTGGACGACCTGTCCATACCTGCCCGTGGCGGGCGATTCGTGCTCAGCTGGGTCTACGATTCCGAACCCAGGCCACTGGCTGCTGCGGCAACGGCATTGCAGGTCGCCGCATCGCGTGGAATGCGCGTATCGGTGCACGCGCCGGATGGCTACTCAATACCCGGACCGTTGCTTGCAAAAGCACAAGCGACAGCGATGGAAACAGGTGGATCAATAATAGAAACTCAGGATCGCGATGCTGCCACCGATGCCGCGCATGTGATCTATGGCGCATCGTGGGGCACGACCGATGACTATGGCAATAAAGATACGGATGCAGAACTGCGTTCCGGGCTCACCGAGTGGTGCGTCGATGAATTGTGGTTTGGCAAGGCTCAGGAAACCTGTCAGTACATGCAGACACTGCCGTTGCGCCGCGAAGTATCGGTGACCGCCGATGTGCTGGAAGGCCCACGCAGCGCTGTCGTACGCCAGGCTGCCAATCGGGTGCCGATCCAGATGGCGATCCTGCACCGGATGATCCTCGGGTGAACGCGAGCATCTGGTTTCAACCACCGAAGCTTGACGATTTGCGAGTACAGGCCTACGGCACACTGGTCGCGCATTTGGATATCCGCATCAGCGAAATCGGCGAGGGCTATCTAAAAGCAACAATGCCGGTCGATGAGCGTACGCTGCAACCGATGGGACTGTTGCATGGCGGTGCCTCGGTCGCGCTCGCGGAAACACTCGGCAGTGTAGCGGCCAACCTGACCATCGACAGTTCGCGTTCCGCTTGCGTCGGACTGGAGATCAATGCCAACCACTTGCGCCCGGTCCGCAGCGGCAGCGTCACCGGGACGGCTACACCGGCGCATATAGGACGCACAACCCAGGTTTGGCAGGTTGAAATTCACGATGAGGCGGCCAGGTTGATATGCCTGTCCCGTATCACGCTCGCTGTACTCGACCGTTCCGACTAAGCACCGTGATAAACTGACCCGATCCGTGTGGTGGAGTCGTCTTTGATTCGGTATCTGGTGGCGGTACTTATCATCGCACTTTTTGCTATGCAGGGGTGCGGCCAGACCGGTGATTTGTACTGGCCTGAAGACGAACAGGTCGAAGTCGATGAAGAAGAAAACAAGGACGACGAGCAAGGTACCTGAGACAGGCTTCGCGTACCGCAACGGCGTACTGCACACCGATGGCCTGAGCCTGGCCGAGATTGCCGACAAGCAGAAGACCCCGGTTTACGTCTATTGCGGCAGGCACATTGTCGAGACTTACCAGGCCTACGATGCGGCCTTTGGCCAACGCAGCCATCTTGTTTGTTATGCCGTAAAGGCCAATCCGGCCCATGCAATACTCGCGGCACTTGCGAAGGTCGGTGCCGGCTTCGATATTGTTTCGGGCGGCGAACTGACACGCGTATTGGGTGCCGGCGGCGACCCTGCCCGCATTGTTTTTGCCGGTGTCGGCAAGATGGACGATGAACTCGAGGCTGCACTAGATGCTGGTATACGCAGCTTCAATGTCGAATCGCACGCAGAGCTGCACCGGCTGAACACGCTGGCACAACGCAAACACTGCGTGGCTCCCGTCGCGTTACGGGTCAACCCGGATATCCCGGCCGATACCCATCCGCATATTGCAACCGGCGACGCTAAGCACAAGTTCGGCATCTCGCAGCAACAAATCGCGCCACTCGCTGCCGCGACCGCGTCACTGCCTGGTATTGCATTACATGGACTGGCAATGCACATCGGTTCGCAAATCACTGCCCTGGCACCATTCGCCGATGCAGCAAAGCGGTTACGGGCGCTCGCAATCGAATTGCGCAAGACCGGCATCAATCTGAAACACGTAGATCTGGGCGGCGGTCTCGGTGTGGGCAAAGAAGCACCGACAATTCCCGATTATGTGGGCACGCTGACCAAGCTGTTTCCTGCCGATGACTGTCTCGAATTGATCATTGAGCCGGGACGATCGATCGTTGCACATGCTGGTGTGTTGGTGACCAGCGTGGTTCGACTAAAGCACGGTGACGAGCACAGTTTTGCAATAGTCGATGCCGGCATGAACGATTTGTTACGCCCTGCTCTGTATGGCGCGTATCACGATATTGTCAATGTCGATGCTACCGCAAAACCGCCAACCGGAACCTACGATATCGTCGGACCGGTGTGCGAAACTAGTGACACACTCGGAGCCCGGCGCCGACTGGCAATCCGTGAAGGCAGTGTGCTGGCTATAATGGGCGTGGGTGCCTATGGCGCTACGATGAGTTCGCACTACAACAGCCGCCCGCGGTGCCCGGAGATAATGGTCGAGTCCGGTGTTGCCCGGCTGACACGCCAGCGTGAGACGGTTGAAGAACTGAGCCGGAATGAAAAATTCATGACAACAAACAATGAGTAAGGCTTCGACCGGGCAACGACCGTTCATTCTCGTCGATGGATCGTCTTACCTATACCGTGCATTTCACGCACTACCGCCATTGACCAGTGCATCGGGCGAACCGACAGGCGCAGTCCTCGGCGTAACCAACATGCTGTTGAAGCTGCTCCGTCAATACGATCCCGAATACGTCGCGGTCGTATTCGACGCGAAGGGCAAGACCTTCCGCGACGAACTCTATGCGGAGTACAAAGCACACCGGCCACCAATGCCGGATGAACTGCGCGTGCAATTGAAACCGCTGCACGAAATCGTGAAAGCACTGGGCGTACCGCTGTTGCAGATCACCGGTGTCGAAGCCGATGACGTTATCGGCACGCTCGCAATTCAGGCGCACGATGCTGGTATGAAAACCCTCGTATCGACGATTGACAAAGACATGGCGCAGTTCGTAGCCAAGGGCATCACGCTCGTCGATACGATGTTCGACCGCATCATGGATCGTGAGCGGGTGATCGAAAAATTTGGCGTGGAGCCCGACCAGATGATCGATTACCTGGCGTTGGTTGGCGACAAGTCCGACAACATTCCGGGTATGCCTGGCGTCGGTCCAAAAACGGCCGCGGCCCTGCTGCAGCATTTCGCTGGTATCGACGAGATCTACGCCAATCTCGACGACGTCGCAAACGTCAAGGCACGCGGTGCCAGCAAGTTGGGCGCCAAGCTGGAAAAACACCGCGATGAAGTCATGTTGTCGAGAAAACTGGCTACCATCGTTACCGACGTGGAACTGGATGTGAAGCCCACTGATCTGAGCCGGTCGCAGCCAGACGTAAATACACTGCGCGAAATCTATTCCCGGCTGGATCTGAATTCGCTATTGCGACAGCTACCCGAGGATACCGAGAAACCGCCACCATCAGAGGCGGTCCACGGCGTCTATGAGACTGTGCTTAGTAAGTCCGCGCTAGAAAAAATGCTGGCTGCGCTGCGAAAGGCCAGCCTGTTTGTCATCGACACTGAAACGACCAGCCTCAATTACATGGACGCCGAGATAGTCGGGCTGTCTTTTTGTGTAGAACCGGGCAAAGCCTGGTACGTTCCCGTCGCGCACGACTACCCCGATGCTCCGAAGCAGCTAGATCGCGACGAGGTGCTGACAGCGCTGAAGCCACTACTCGAGGACGAGGCGCGTGACAAACTCGGCCATCATCTTAAATATGATGCACATGTACTGATGAACTATGGCATCAGGCTCCGGGGGATGCGTTATGACACTATGCTGGAGTCCTATGTTCTCAACAGCACTGCGAGCCGGCACGACATGGATTCGCTGGCAAGCCGTTACCTCGAGCGAAAAACCATCCGGTATGAAGACGTTGCCGGCAAAGGGGCCAAGCAACTGAGTTTCAATGACGTGCCACTGGAACAGGCTGCGCCCTACGCCGCAGAAGACGCTGACGTTACTCTGCAACTACACAGAAAACTCTGGCCACGGCTGCGGGCGCTTCCGGACCTGGAAAAGCTTTACACGACAATCGAGCAACCACTGGTTCGTATACTGCAGGAAATGGAATACAACGGCGTTCTGATCGACACAGAAATGCTGAGAAAAATGAGCGAAGAATTTCGGAACCGCATGGCCGATATCGAGGTGCAGGCACACAAGGAAGCTGGCAGCCCATTCAATCTTGAGTCGCCAAAACAACTGCAGGAAATATTGTTTGAGCGCCTCGGTCTGCCGGTGCTGCGACGCACGCCGAAGCGTCAGCCATCAACCGCGGAAGACGTGCTGCAGGAACTGGCCGAAGACTATCCTTTACCGGGTCTGATCCTGCAGTATCGCAGCCTTAGCAAGCTGCGCTCGACCTACACCGACAAGTTGCCATTGCAGGTCAATGAGCGCACAGCGCGAGTCCATACTTCTTATCACCAGGCAGTTGCGGCGACCGGTCGCTTGTCTTCATCCAATCCTAATCTGCAGAACATACCAATACGGACGCCTGAAGGACGACGCATTCGACAGGCGTTTATTGCACCCAAAGGCAGCGTATTGTTGGCGGCAGACTATTCGCAGATTGAGCTGCGCATCATGGCGCATCTTTCGGGTGACGAAGGGTTGCTGACGGCATTCGCTGAAGATCGCGATGTGCATCAGTCGACTGCGGCGGAAGTATTCGATGTCGCAATCGAGGACGTGGACGCGGATCAGCGCCGCGCTGCAAAGGCCATAAACTTCGGGCTGATCTACGGCATGTCAGCGTTTGGCCTGGCCAGACAACTGGGTATCGAACGCCGCGAGGCACAAAAATATGTCGATCTCTATTTTGACCGTTATCCGGATGTGCGGCGCTATATGGACCGGACTCGGGAACTGGCACGCGAGCAGGGATATGTGGAAACTGTTTTCGGCAGACGTCTGTATCTCAGTGACATTCAGTCACGCAACGCTCCGCGCCGGCAATATGCAGAGCGTAGCGCTATCAATGCGCCAATGCAGGGTACAGCTGCCGACATCATCAAGCGCGCAATGATAACGGTACGCGACTGGCTGCAGTCGCAAGGGGGTGGCGCGCGGTTAATCATGCAGGTACATGACGAACTGGTGCTCGAAGTACCAGAGAAACATCTCGGCAATGTTACTGACAACGTTGTACAGCTTATGGCCGAGGCCGCGACATTAAAGGTGCCGTTGAGGGTCGATACCGGCGCAGGTATCAACTGGGACGAAGCCCATTGACGACTTGTGCGAGGGACAGCTGCGACCGGTGCCACGGTACGGCTGGCTTTCCACCCGGCCCTGCTAGCAATTATCTGGGGCCGCGTTGCGAGTAATTGCCCTAAGCTCCTGATTCCTATTTCACCCTGGTAAAAAATAAAGTAAAAACAATAGGTTAACGTTTCGTTGCAGTGCGGAACTTCTTCCGGGGGCCGAACTCAAACTATATCGAGCGCCATCAATGACGCTCGCCCGCTACCTCCCTGAGCGGGCAAGCTGTCCGGGCTACCCCATACCGGACATCAAGCTGCCCCGGTGCGTTTCCCCTACGTTTTGCGCCGGGGCTCTTTTTTTTGGAATTGCT
>JAOTXR010000329.1 GCA_029862285.1 Gammaproteobacteria bacterium | reverse complement strand
GCGTGTTCGCGGTCGCCGGTGCCTCGCATACTCACGTGCTTGATCCGCTCGATCGCGCCGGGGTTGCGATAATTTCCAATCGCCATGAGGCGGGTGCTGTCGGCGCCGCCGATGGATACGCGCGCGTATCCAGCAAGACCGGAGTGGCGCTAATCGTCGCAGACCAGGGCTTGCCAAATTCACTTGGAGCACTCGCCGTTGCGTGGCATGCTCAATCACCAGTGCTCGTGCTGGTCGCCTGTCCACCGCGCAACTTTGTCGAAGCCGATAGAGCCATCGACCAGGACCAGCTGGCGCTTGTAACTCCGATTACAAAATGGGCGCGGACCGTGCCATCCGCCGAGCGCCTGGCCGACTACCTGCAAACAGCACTAAAACACGCACATGCCGGGCGACGGGGACCAGTGGTCTTGCTCGTGCCCGAAGATATTTTTCAGGCAGAAGTGTCGCAAACTTTGCCAGCACCGGACCCGGTGCCAAGTGCACCATTACCTGGTGCGGCGGATATTGCGGCAGCAGCCGACATTCTTGCAGCAGCACAACGTCCGATTGTCGTTGCCGGTGCTGGCACCGCCTGGTCGAACAGTGGGGCGAGCCTCGCGGCAATGTCCGCAGAATTTTCGATACCCGTATTTGCGAACAGTCTTGGTCGCGGCCAGGTCCCGGAAGACAATAAGCTATCGTTCAGCTGGCCTTACGCACAAATTGCCGCAAACCAGGCCGACGTCGTGCTTGTTGTTGGCGCCCGGCTCACGCAGCGGCTGGGGCTTGGCCTGCCCCCGCGCTTTTCGCCGACTGCAAAATTCATTCAAATTGACATCGACCCCGCGGCATTTCACCGCAATCGTCCCGTGCAAGTTGCCTTGCAGGCGGACGCAACGCTGGCGATCGACGCGATTTCCACGGCACTGCGCGACCGCAACACGGGCGCCTACTCCACAGCGTGGCTGACAAGCGCACTGCAGAGCCGGCGGCAGAGACTACATGAAATAGGCAACTCGAAAACAGCAAAGATTCACCCATTGCAACTTGGCAACGCGATCATGGAACGCCTGGGCACGGACACGCAGATCGTTGGTGACGGTGCGGATATTCAGACCTGGATGTACGGCGCCATAGACGTGCGCCGACCACGGGGCTTCATTGATCATTACCCGATGGGGGCCATGGGTTGTGGCACGGCGCTTGCGGTGGGCGCAGCGACCTCGCACAAAGAGAATGACAGTGACGACACCCCAGCTGTTGTCCTGATAACGGGCGATGGCGCGATCGGTTTTCACCCGGCCGAGATCCATGCGGCGGTTCGCGCCGGATTGCACCTGATCGTTATTGTTGGCAACGACGGCGCATGGGGTACCGAATTGCACGGGCAGATGGAAGCGATTGGTCGTGGCATCAATACGGAACTCGACGCCCTGCCCTACGAAAAACTGGGCGAGGCATTTGGTGCGACGGGAATCGCCATTCATTCACCGGATGAACTCGGGCCCAGCCTGGATCGCGCATTCGCCGCTGCCGGTGTAACTGTCGTTAACGTGATGATCGATCCGGATGCCGGCCGGGAACTCAAAACCAATCCTGATGTACGCATGATCCTGTTTAGTGACATCCTGGACGGCCAGGAAAATCTCGATTCACTGAATGCTGAGACCTGAACCCGTGCGCCTGTTCTACTCACCGTTCCACGATATTATCCACAAGTCCCTACTGGTCATTCACGAGGGCGGCCTGCAAGAGGACGTCGAACTGATCCCCAGCTTTCCGTTTCGTAATCTCGAGCGCGAATGGGTGCGAGGTCAGTACGACACATCTGCGCTCAATCCGCTGGGCAAGGTCCCGTTTCTCGCCCTCGACGATGGTGAAGTCTTATATCCGAGCAATGTCGTCGTCGCGTACCTGGACAGTCTATCGCCACAACCGCTGATGCCGGAGGGCGAAGCGCGATTCGACTGCCTGCGCCGGCTCGGACTCGGCGATGCCATTTTTGATGCTGCGGTCCAGCTCAGCATGGAAGGTTTTCGGCCCGCCGATGAACGACGTACAGACCTCTACGAGTGGCTGTTCCCGAAAATCGCTGCTTCGCTAACAGTTCTCAATAGCGAATGTAAATCCTGGTCGCGATTCGATCTCGGACATACCGCCATCCTGCAAGCCATCAGCTATGTCGATTCCTGGGCTACGGGACAAAGAGATTTACCAGCCAACGTATGCGCTGACTGGCGTGAGCAATCGCGTGAGCTCGCCGCATGGTTTGATGAAACATGCCAGCGCCCGTCTGTCGCGGCCCACTACAAAGTTCCTTATTCAGGTGACCTCAGTCCGGAACGCCATGCAGCTGCCATCCGCGCAGTACTCGATACAAGAGCCATACAAGATGATTGATTTTTACTTTTGGCCAACGCCCAATGGCAAGAAAATTGCCATTATGCTGGAAGAGTGCGAACTCGAATACACGCTGAAACCCGTGAACATATTAAAGGGCGAACAGTTCGAAGAAGCGTTTCTGCGTATCAGCCCCAACAACAAAATGCCGGTCATCACCGACCATGACGCGGAATCTGGTGACTTCACGTTGTTTGAGTCGGGCGCAATTCTCGAGTATCTCGCGGAGAAAAGTGGTCGCTTCATGCCGCGAGAATTGCACGCTCGCTACCGCGTGCTGCAATGGCTGCACTTTCAGACCGCCAACGTCGGTCCTTTTTTTGGGCAATGCGGCCATTTTCTCGGCTATGCGCCGAAAAAAGTCCCGTACGCGATTGAACGCTACCAGGGAGAAACACTGCGACTGTATGGCGTGATGAATCGTCACCTTGCGCGTCAGGAATACCTTGCCGACGATTACTCCGTTGCTGACATGGCGGTTTATCCATGGATCGAGGTTCGTTGGCTGCACGAAATTGATATCGAGCAATTCGAGCATGTGAAACGCTGGTACGAAATGATAGAGCAACGTGCCGCAGTTGCACGCGCCATGGCGCTGCTAAAAGAGCATGAAATTATCGGCAACCCCAGCGACGAAACGCGCGAGGTATTTTTCGGCAAGTCCCAACGCGACCAGTCATTGCATCAGGACTAGTCGCCGCTATCCTGCGGCCCAGCATGACGCACCACGACGTGGATGCGAATTCCATCGGGGTCATACACGACGAGTTCTGACTCGCTGCCATCCGGCGATTTGGTTGGTGGATAGAGAATGGTTGCGCCAAGTTCCAGCATGCGTGCGTAAACCAGG
>JAOTXR010000328.1 GCA_029862285.1 Gammaproteobacteria bacterium | reverse complement strand
TCTCGGGGGGCACCACTCTTGCCGATCTGGAACTGAACCGCAAAGAAGTAGCCAAATTCCCCGACAGCCAGGTCATAACGCTCGAAGCGAATCACTGGCCGCTAACGGAAACACCCGATGCAGTTCGTACGGTCATTGATGACTGGATACGACGCCGATTCGGCACAACATGAGCTTGCGTTACAAACAAAGAAAGGCCGGTTGCTGCCTGCAACCGGCCCTGGTTAAATCATACGCAATAACTGTGGTGAACAATGACCTACGGGAAACTGTAAGCACCTCTCAAATACCATGACCCGCCTTCGTAATTCGCGGCACTGCGACGTGGATACTGCAGGCCGACACTGAGGCGATTGTCATTTGGCAGGCCGATCTCGTCGATAAATTCGTCAAACACGTTGATGCCACCGACTGCAAGTCTGAAATTGTCATTGACCTGAAATCCCAGCTCCAGGTCAAAATAGAGTGTCGAGTCTATTTCCGCACTCGGCAATTCCGCCGCGCCTATCCGGCCACGCTCGTCAAAGTGTTTGCCATAGAAAGTCGCGCGCGCCATCAGATTAGTGCGTTCGCCAAAAATGGTATTGGTCGTAAGTACCCAACGATTTTCAGGATAGTTGTTTTCTATGTCTTCGACGAGCCCGTCGTTGACCGGGTTCACCGGATCCACCGCCCCGACCTTTTTCTGATCGACTACGTCAGTTTTACCATGACTAAAGGCAAGTGCCAGATCCGTACTCGCGTTGTCATTCCAGTCAAAGCCGGACGTTAGCACCAGATCGGCACCGCTATGCTCTACATCCAACGCATTCGTATAGAACGATATCGTTGCATCTGTAGTGCCGGGTACTGGAATATCGCCGGTTCGGTAAATACGATCATCCACCTCGATCTGGTACAGATCGAAGGTCAGATTCGTCCGATCTCCGATGTCGGCTGTAATACCGATGCTGATATTCTTGGATTTTTCCTCGGTCAATGCCGTGCCGCCGACGTCGGCAACGCGGGGATCGGTGGATGGCACCAGCCCCTCCTCGACCTGCATTCCTGTCATGCCGTCGAATGTCGTGATAGTCGTGCGCACGTTGGCCTGACCCGGAGTAGGTGCATGAAATCCGGTCGAAATTGCGCCACGCAGAGTCACTGTGTCAGTCATATTGACGCGCGCGGCAAACTTGCCATTCAACGTACTGCCGAAGTCCGAAAAATCTTCGTAACGCAATGCATACTGAGTAAAAAGCATGTCGTTAACGTCATACTCGAGATCACCATAGACGGCATAGTTATCCCGAGAGAAATCACCGGCGTCGCGCCGCGAAATGCCCTTTAAACCGTTAGACCCGGCCCCCAGATAGGAATTAGGCTCGCCGGCTACTGCAGTATAGGTTTCCTTACGCCACTCGGCACCGTAGGCTAAATTCAAAACGTCACTCAACGGTGTTGAGAAATCGACGTTGAGATTTACTTCTTTTTGCTCATACCCGCCGACATCGAAATCGCGTTGCGCCGGATTGCCGCCTACCAGTCCCAGATCCTGATTGATGGTGTTGTTGAGGAAGTAATCCAGCTCGTTCTTGCCAAGACCGACGCTAAAATCAAACGTTGTGTCGTCAGGATAGACACCTGCCACCCCGGTTACAAAGCTGGTGTCTTCCTGTTCGCCGTCCAGATAGGGTGTGTAACCGCCGCGCAACCCGGTGAAACCCAGAGCCTGAAGCGCCATCAGCGTCGGGTGTGTGTCTGCGAGGTCCGGGTCCATATCGGGGTTGTTAATCCGGTAGAAAAAGCGGTAGCGCCCCTTGGTATCGGCATATCCGAGACGCGCATATAGATCAGAGGTGTCTGTCAGCGGAAAACCCGAGTTCAGGTAAAACCGTACGCCTTCGGTGCGTGGGCGTCCCCAGGTCTGAGCCAGCGGCGCGTCGCCAAACACTGCATCCTGACCGACCTCGGTAACACCCGAGTCGATCAGGTCTTGTGCATCTGCCCGCTGAATGCCCCGTGAGAGCCCGTCGTTGTCAGTGTATTCCAGACTGGCATTGACAAAGCCATCGTCAAATACAGCAAATCCCGCGTTGCCCGCAAACTTGAGGCTGTCTTCACCTTCAAAGTGCTGACCATACTGAACCTGTACCTCCCCACCTTCCGCCGCGTCTTTCAGGACAAAATTGATCACGCCTGCAATTGCATCCGAGCCGTACTGCGACGCAGCGCCGTCACGCAGAACTTCAACACTTTTCAGTGCTATGCCAGGGATCATTCCCACGTCTACGCCATGAGCGCCGTTGCCGGCAGCAGGTGCAAAAAACTGCACCAGAGCGGAGCGATGCCGACGCTTGCCATTTACCAGCACCAGCGTCTGATCCGGTGCCGTACCGCGCAGCGATGTAGGACGCACAAATGCGCTGCCATCACCCGTAGCGGGCGTCGCTGTGTAGGACGGTACGAGTGCCTTGAGGTTGTCGGTCAGGTCCGCAGTGTTTCCCATCGCGTTAAAGTCGTCGGCCGAGATGACATCGACGGGCACGGGAGAATCCGAGACCGAACGTGGTTTGACACTACGGGTGCCGAGTGTGATTACTTCCTCGACAATCAATTCCTCGTCTTCTGCGAAAGCTGCCTGCGGGAAAACCCCCGCGCTGGACGAGAAAATAGCCAGTGCGAACAAGAACCGCCAATTTAACATCATTCTTCCCCCTAGGAATCCCGACTATACTCGTGGAGTATATACGCAAGGCTCTTAGACACCGTGCGGCATCGCAATATGAATCGCCCCGGAAATTGCATCGAGACCGACTTTAGCCATCTATGCGGGTCTATTAAGCTGTTGCCATGAGCCACGTACTCCACAGAAACCTGTTACACAACCCCACGCTGGCAGTCCGCGGTGAAGGTCTGTACATAATTGATGAGGCGGGTAACCGCTATCTGGATGCGTGTGGCGGTGCCGCCGTATCGAATCTTGGCCACAATCACCCGCGGGTGATCGAAGCAATCCGGCGTCAGGCACAGACCTTGCCGTACGCCCACACATCTTTCTTTACAACACCGGTTTTGGAACAGCTGGCCGATACGCTGGTTACTGCCGCAAACGGCATGGATAAGGTGTTGTTTCTATCCGGTGGCTCGGAGGCCGTGGAGGCGGCGCTAAAACTGTCGCGACAATATTTTGTCGAGATTGGCGAGCCCCAACGACACCTTTTTATCGCCCGCAAGCAAAGCTATCACGGCAACACCTTGGGCGCG
>JAOTXR010000327.1 GCA_029862285.1 Gammaproteobacteria bacterium | reverse complement strand
AGCATTCGCACCGAAAAGAGCTATGTCAACTGGATCCGTCGTTTTATCGTCTTTCACGGAAAAAGGCATCCAAAGGAAATGGGGGCCGGTGAAGTAAAAGCGTTTCTCAGCCATCTTGCGAATGATCGAAATGTGTCGGCATCGACACAAAATCAGGCGATGAGCGCGCTGTTGTTTCTTTATCGCCAGGTGCTCGATATCGAATTGCCGTTGTTGACGGATGTCGATCGGGTCAAGCGACCGAAAAAAATTCCGGTCGTGCTGACACGAGACGAAGTGCGTCGCGTGTTAGGCAGCATGCAGGGAACAAATCGGCTGGTTGCAAGTTTGCTGTACGGTTCCGGATTACGATTGATGGAAGCATTGCGGCTGAGGGTCAAGGATCTCAACTTCGAATACCAGCAGTTGTTTGTACGCGATGGCAAGGGTCGCAAGGACCGCGTAACGGTACTTCCTGAACCGCTGATCCCTTTGTTGCAGATTCACCTCAACCATGTTCGCGTGGTTCACGAGAGAGACCTTGCGGATGGTTTCGGTGAGGTCAAACTGCCGTTAGCACTGGAGCGCAAATATGTATCGGCAGCACGGTCCTGGGGATGGCAGTTTGTATTTCCATCACGCAATCGCTCAGTCGATCGCGATGACGACAAACTACGCCGGCATCATATCTATCACACCAGTATTCAGCGCGCAGTAAAAATGGCGGTGCGTGCTGCGGGTATCGATCAGCCTGCGAGTTGCCATACGTTTCGGCATTGTTTTGCGACACACTTGCTGGAAAACGGATACGACATTCGTACCGTACAGGAGTTAATGGGTCACGCAGATGTGCGTACCACCATGATTTACACGCACGTGATGAAGCGCGGAGCCAGCGGCGTACGCAGTCCGCTGGATGGCTAGAGCGACTGAGTTTCGTCGCGCCCGGTTGTCAGTGGAATGGTGCCACTCTGACTGAATGGAATGGCGCCGATCAGGGGCAGGTCGATCTGGATGTCTCCACTCAGTTCGTAATCAAGATCCTGCGGTCCCTGCGACAACATGCGGGAAAGATGACCAAGCGACTCCAACAGGTTGGTACGCACCTGTACCTGCACCTGGTCGCTGCCGTTGGCAGGGATAGAAAAGGAGTTCGGGGTCAGGCCGGTGGCGAAATCCTGCCCGGCAAGTTTTACCGCATAGTTGACACCCTTGATCGGCAAGGGGAAGCCGTTTGGATTATCCACTTGCAGGGTTACGCCATAGACTTGCTGCAGCAATCCCATCTCCTGCAACGTTACGCTGGCCAGTTTGACTGTCGGTTGCTGGAACTGCGACTGCAGCGTTGAACAGCCGCTGAGGGTGGCAAGCACCAGGATTGCCGTAAAGACACCCAGTATCGTCAGGGTCAAGCGTTTCTCAGATCGCGTCATTTGGTCATGGCCTGCGGTAGCTGCTTCGTCTATACCTACAGTACCAGCGCCAAATTATTCCGGTCATGAATTCGAGTAAACAATCGTTGCGTTTTGCGTAGAATTGATCTTATTTAACAGGATAATGCGATGGGCAGTGACCGCTTTCCACAAGTCGAACAAATGGCGCATGAGTGGAACGCAATCTGCGGGAACAGGCCCTGTCGATCTGGCCGCAAGAGGCAGCGCTATTCGACCGCGACGGGTCGAGGCAATCACAGGTGTTCGACGTCGGTTGCGCCACCGGCGAAATTTCGGCCCGACTGGCTCAACGCTACGCCGGTGCGCACACGGCCGGTATCGATATCCTCGAACAACATCTGCCTCCTTTTGGACTATTATCAACTAGCGCACCAACACGAAGGGAATCTCATGGCAGGCTACTCAGGCACTCCGCTGCAGAAGAAACTCGGTCTAAAACCCGGCACCCGTGCAGCTTTTATCAAGGAACCCACCGGTTACCGAAAAACTCTCGGCGCACTGCCCGCAGGCCTGCGTGTCTTGGCGCGCCCCGGCAAAGACATGGATTTTGTGCAACTGTTCTGTCCTTCGATGAAAGATCTGCGTGCACGACTGTCTACGGCTAAACGATCGCTGGCCAGGGATGGAACTCTCTGGGTTTCATGGCCAAAAAAATCATCCGGCATGCAGTCAGACCTTGGAGAAGGTGATGTGCGCAAAGCCGGATTGAAACTTGGCCTGGTTGATGTAAAAGTCTGTGCGGTTGATGAGACATGGTCGGGTCTCAAGTTTGTTTACCGGATAAAGGACAGGTGATGGATCGGGTAGAGGAAATCCTGGAGTACTGGCTCGGCGATACTTTGCGGGATGTTTCCTGTGCCAAGGAGTGGATGAGTTTCTGGTTCGAATCGGGCGCTGATCTGGACCAACCCATCCGCGAGAAGTTTGCTGCCGATGTCGAAGCCGCCGCCAGCGGCGAAACGAAACTGTGGGAACAAAACGCCAGGGGGCGCCTGGCCAAAATCCTGTTGCTGGACCAGTTCACTCGCAATATCTTTCGAGGTAAACCCGAGGCCTTTGCAAACGATGATGAGGCTCTAGCCTTGACCCAGGCCGGCATTATCGCCGGGCACGACGGGCAGCTCGGTCCGGTCGAGAGGGTATTTTTTTACATGCCGATGCAGCACGCGGAGTCACTACCTGTGCAGATGCAATCTGTCGCGTTATACGAAGCGCTTGCAGAAAGCGTTCCCGACTCGGTAAAGAAACTTTTTGGCGGTTTCACAAAATATGCCGAGTTGCATCGCGATATCGTCGCCCGCTTTGGCCGTTTCCCACATCGCAATGCCATACTCGGCCGCGAGTCCACTCCGGAAGAAAGAGAATATCTCGCCGGCGACGCCCCCACCTTCGGCCAATAACCAGTCGCTTGTCTTTCTGCCCCGAGCTGGAGCAAGAAAAACGACGGGTCGCAACCCCCCAACAGAAACACAGTTCACTTGTGAACTGTCTCCTTTTCTTTATCCCGTGCCCCGATTACGCGCCACACAACCGGTCAGCGTAGATCTTCTTTTCCAAAACCCGGCCTGGGCGGCGAGTCAGGATGCGTCGAAGATTGCGTGGGCGGCGAGAGAGAAGACGGTTTGCGTTGACGCTGACTGAATTCCCAGACGGAAGCGTCAACGCAAACCGTCTTCTCTCTCGCCGCCTCGCATTCCGCGAAGTGCAGGCCGCTCCCGACTATTCGGAGTGCAGGTAGTGGCGCGCGCGCCCCATCGCCATCAGAGGAAAATAGTGCCGATACAAATTGTAATTGATCATAAACCCCCGCCCCAGCTCGGTACTCTGGTTCAGCCGCC